>CAZNZH010001058.1:0-1751 GCA_964577445.1 uncultured Myxococcales bacterium | reverse complement strand
GTCGATCGCCTGGCGCAGCGCATCGTCGAGCACGGCCTCCGGTTCGTCCGTCACGTGGCCTGCTTCGCCAGCTCCGGTATCCCCCGTCGCGTCAGTCACGGCGCCCTCCGCTCGGTTCGCCTTCTGGTCTGCGGTGATCCTAGCGACCGCACCGTGTCATCGAGTCGAGGAGTCCGAGGGCGCTGCGCGCGGGTACCCGTCGCTGGTCATAGCCCTCGGAGTGCGCCTCGGTGGCCGGAACGTGGCGGCCGCCGCCGAGGCTTAACACTTCCCTCAAGGATTGCTGTTCCACCACCCGATCGCCCTGCCTAGGCTGGATGGGGACAGGTGGGCGCATGCAACCTCAGAAGCTGGCTCGCTACGGTGCCGTCGCCGTGATCGCGTTGACGGTCGGTGGCGTGTTCACCTGGCGCGAGGTGCTCCCGTCCGCGGACGAAGCCTCGGCGCACGGGGTCACGCCCGGCGCCGGACGGCCGGTGCTCGGCCAGGTCGCGCCGGACTTCGTCCTCGAAGCGCCGGGCACCGACGAGGAGGTCCGTCTGTCCGACTTCCGCGGCCGGCCGGTGCTCCTCAACTTCTGGGCCACGTGGTGCGTCCCCTGCCGCACGGAGATGCCGGCGCTGCAGGAGGCGCACGACACCGAGGGCGTTGTGGTCCTCGCGGTGAACTCGCAGGAGTCGGACACCGTCGTCTCGAACTTCCTCGACGAGTACGGGCTGACCTTCCCGGCGGCCATCGACCGCGAGGGCTCGGTGCGCCAGCACTACGGCGTCCTCGGCCTCCCCGCCACGTTCTTCATCGATCCGGACGGCATCCTCCGCGCCCGCAACTTCGGCCCCGTCTACGACAACCTCCTCGCGGACGGCATCGAGGCGGCGCGGTAGCAGGCCACGTCGGGATGCTGTGACCTCGCCCTGTGTGCTGAATCCAGAACCCTCTCTCACCCAGCCTCTCTTCTTGAGGAAGGGTGCAGCGTCGCGTTCGGGGGCTCCCCAAGGGGTGGTCAGGGCGCGCCGAGATCACTTCCCCCACCCCAACCCTCCCCCGCGAGGGGGGAGGGGGTCGGAATCGGCCGCGCCCAGCCTCGCCTCGCGGGAAGGGCAGGGTGCGTTCGCCTCTGGCCCCCTCTCCCCTGGGGGGAGGGCTGGGGGGAGGGGATCCCGGTAGCCCTTGACGCTGCGTCCGGGTGAGGAATCCTCCGCTCACGCTCCTGCCCACCCTCCCCGCGTTTCGCGTATAACGATGGGCGTGCAGGCAGCGGGCGAGGGGGTGTCTCATGGCTGAGATCGACGGCAACACGATCATTGCGAGGGCGCTGAAGACGCAGGGCATCGAGGCGGCGTTCGGGGTGGTCGGGATCCCCGTGACGAGCGTCGCCGCCGCCATGCAGAAGGAGGGCATCTCCTACACCGGCATGCGCCACGAGATGCCGGCGACGTACGCCGCGCAGGCCATCGGCTACCTCGGGACACGGGGCCGGATCGGCGCGGCGCTCGCGGTCTCGGGGCCGGGCGTCCTCAACGCCGTCGGCGCCTACGCCAACGCCTGGTCCAACCGCTGGCCGATGCTGCTCCTCGGTGGCTCGTACGAGCAGGCCGGGCACATGGCTGGATTCTTCCAGGAGGCGGACCAGGTGACGGCGCTGCGGCCGTACTCGAAGTACGCCGAGCGCGCCGAGCGCATCGAGCGATTGCCCGTCTACATCGCGGAGGCGGTCAAGAAGGCGCTGCACGGGGTGCCCGGCCCGTCCT
>CAZNZH010001057.1:0-1754 GCA_964577445.1 uncultured Myxococcales bacterium | reverse complement strand
CGCGCCAGGTCGTGCGCTCGAAGGGGCCGGTCGGGCTCGGTCGGCGGCACACTGCAGAACACGCAGTTCAGGTTGCACTGGCTCGTGACGGCCAGCTCCAGGGTGCCGTCGTCCGTGGTGCGCCGGTGGCCCTCGGTCTCGGCGGCGATGCGAAGGTGCGCGAACTCGGCGGTGCCCGGCCCGGCCGCGGGCTCCTGCCGCCCTACCCTCTGCCCCCCGATGACCGCGTTCAGCTCAGCCAGCCGGCGGGCGACCACCGGCTGGCTCGGCTCGCGGCGGTGGTCCATCACCAGCGCGGCCAGCGCCTCGCGCGCGGCCTCGGCGTCCGGCGGGAGCGTGCCGGGCTCGTAGTAGATCGGCGCGACGCCGTACGTGGCCGGGTCCAGCCAGACCGGAGAGCCGACGTTGAAGCTGTAAGAATTCAGCAGCACGGTGAGCCGCGGCGAGCGCCCCAGCAGGCGCTCCAGACGCTCCAGATTCTCCAGATGATCGTCTTCGGTCTCGCCCGGAAACCCGACCAGAATGTCCATCTGCACGGTCACGCCGGACTGCCCCAGCGCCCCGAGGTTGTCCTCCAGCAGCCGCACGTCATCGTCTCGTCCCATCAGCCGCAGCATGCGGGGCGCCAGGTGCTCCACTCCCACGCGCACGGTCGGGCACCCGGCGGCGAGGAGGCGCTCCCCCCACCCGGGCGTCAGCGATTGCGGGATGAAAAACGAGTCCCACTGGTACGGGGCGCCCCGGGCGGTGAGCGCTTCACAGAACTGTGTGATCCAGCGCTCGCGGCTGTTGATGAGCAGGTCGTAGAACTGAAAGCGCGTCGTCTCATAGCGCCGCGCGTGCTCGTCCATCTCCGCCAGGACTTGTTCGACCGGCCGTAAACGGAAGCGTGGGTAATACCAGCGCTCCGAGCAGTAGGTGCACGAGTTGATGCAGCCGCGGGTGCTGTGGATCGGGATGTAGCCGTGCTCCTTGACGCCCATCCCCTCGAAATCCGGCAGTGGCAGGTCGCGGAGCTTGGGCGTCCCCCCGCCGGGGAAGATGCGCAGGCGTCCCCTGGCGCAGTCGCGCGAGGTCTCGCGAAACGTGAACCCTTCGATCTGGGGGTCGCCCCGCCCGGCGAGCGCGCGCACCGCCGCCCCGATACGGTCGTCGGCCTCGCCGACCAAGGCGCCGTCGCACAGGCCGAGATCCAAGAGCACCCGGCGCGTCGGCGTGTCGGTGATCGACGGCCCACCGAAGAGGACCGGCACCCCCTCGGCGCGTAAAGCCTGCGCCATCGCTGCGACGTAGTACAGGTTGGCATCGCAGACATGGAAGCCGACCACGTCCAGGTGACCCAGCGCCGCGAGCGCCTGGAAGTCCACGCTGGCGGCGGCGCGGATCCGCCCGGCCAGCGCGGCCGCGGACGGGCGGCAGCCGGGGTAGAGCACCTCGAGGAGGAGGTCGACGTCCAAGGCGGCCGTCGGCCGCCCAGGGCTTGCAAAGCCAGGCACCATCAGGTCGGCGAAGAGCGACGGGTCTGCATCGCGGATGCGCGTGCTCGCGTCGAGGATGTCGACGCGCATCCCCGCCCGGCGAAGCGCACCGGCCAGGTAGGCGAGGCCCAGCGCGATGGGTGAACCGTAGTTGCCGAAGACCGGCGCCAAGACCAGCGCGACGCGGATGCTGGCGGCGGCTTGGTGCGTGCTGGCGGAGGCTGGGGTCGTCCCCGGCGCCTCGGCGGCGACCGCTGAGGCATCGGTTTCGTCGAG
>CAZNZH010001056.1:0-1755 GCA_964577445.1 uncultured Myxococcales bacterium | reverse complement strand
GCCAAGGTCGTCTACGGCCTACGCGCCGGGCACGGAGTCCAACGTCCTGATGCGCATCTGAGTGAGCTTGTCGGGCGTGAGGAGCAAGAATGCCCCGTGTTCGATATCTCCGACGAGCGGGCGTTGGCGCGCCGCTATCCAAAGCAACGGCCTCTGGGTGTCAGCGTCGCGTGACCGAGAGACCTTCACCGTCGTTTCGAAATCCCGACGACTCGGGCGGCACCCGCCCAAGGGATGGCTGTGCCAGTCGCCTATGTAAGTGAACGCGCCCGAGCTTGCCCTCACCACTCCCTCAATCGTGGCCCAGTCATCGGGAACAGAGGACTCGAAGCCGACAGGCGATCGCCGCGAACGACGGGAAGCCACCACCGCGTCGACCACGACCAAGTCATCGTCCGAGGACCAATAGCCGACGAGCACGCCCCCAGTCTCGGTCCATCTGGAGCGCTTTGCTTCCACCTCGATGGCTTCAACAACGGCCCGGACGACGAATAGGCGGCTCATGGGTGGGCAGCACACACGGCGCATTCAGGGTGGGGCACGACGGACCAGTTCCTGATCTCAGGTGCGTCCGGCGTGCCGACAGCCTGGTACACGACGTAGTTCGCGGTCTCGGCGGGGTAGCCGTCGTCGCGCGCGACTAGCGCCTGGACGGCAAGTCTCACGGCGATGGTCGCCACCGACTCAATGTCGAATCCGCTCCCGGCGAAGGTCGGCGCAATGCAGTTCGCAGGCATGACCTCGGGCTCCGGGCTAGCAACGGGAGACATTTCGGGGTTGGCCGCCAACAGCGTGTAGAGGCAGCCGAGGCAGCCCGTCAGCCCCGGTCGATACAAGAACGCTCGCCCTCCCCAGGCTCCCTGGACTACATCCGTGTAGAGGAATGGGATCTGCTGTTCGATTGCGACCATCTGCAAGTCAAGCGACGTTTCGTAGCTCGCCACAGCAGCGACGATGAGGTCGCTCCGACTCACATTGCTCCACACTTCGTCGAGGTCTTCGAGCTGCTGCCCTGCAGTATAGATGGCACCCCATGGCCCGTTGACCACCGACACCTGCGCATAAGGGTTGACCGACAGAATGCGCCGCCTCATCTCGACCGTCTTGAGCGTCCCAGCAGCCAAGACATCGAAGGCGCCGCGTTGTGCGTTTCCAGTTTCGACGATGTCGTGATCAGACAGCACAAAGGCCCCGACGCCGGCGCGTGCCAGGCCGAGTGCTATCGGCGATCCGAGTGCTCCGAGGCCCACAACCGTCACCTGTTTGGAGTCCAGTGCGGCCAGCGAAGGATTGCGCGCGAACGTGTGCTCCTTCCCCAACCGAAACGGCCGGTAGGTATGCCTCCTCAGCCCTCCAGGTTGTCTTGATTCGAGTACGAACACCCATTCGTCGCAGAATTCGGGCTCGTCGGATTCTTTACTCCACTGCCACTCTTCAGGAAATGCGGCCCCGAGCATCCGGACTTGGGCATTGGCTGAAAGGGCAACCTTGCCGATCGCCGGAAGCTGCTGGTTGAGCCAGTCTGGAAAATGCGACTCGAATTCGTCGCGCGTGCTCTTGAAAGGCGGATAGCGCTTCAGCTTCAGCCACCGGGCGCTGACTTTCAGGGCATCTGGCCGGACCAGAGCTGCCACGATCTCCGGCTCGGCCTTACGATCTCCCAAGGTCGAACCGTCGCGCGCGAAGATCTCAAGTCGTGTGAGCACGGCAATTCGGGCTGTTTCGGCGCCGAGCATGGTTATCTCGGCCCGGCCC
>CAZNZH010001055.1:0-1756 GCA_964577445.1 uncultured Myxococcales bacterium | reverse complement strand
TCGAGGTCCAGCCCGGCCCCGTCTACGTCATGGAAGGCACGGCTGCCGCTGGCGGGACCAGTAGTTACGACCGCATCGTCTACCAGGTCCCCGAGGCAACGCTCATCCCGCAGCGCGTCGAGTTCTACCGCGCAGGTGAACTGATCAAGGTGCTCACCATCTCCGGCACGGTCACCGTCGGCGATTACACGCTGCCTAGCGTCATCCGCATGGAGACGGTCGCAACCGGCTCGTTCACCACCATCGACCAGTCGGACTTCACGCTTGACGGCGACATCCCAGCCGATGTCTTCACCGAGCGCTTCCTCCAGCGCTGAGCCTAGCCAGATCACGAGGTGAAACGCATGCTTAGGCGCCCCTATTCACTCCTCGCGCTCTTCCTGAGCGCACTGTTGTTCGCAGCGACCGCCTCCGCCCAGGTGAGCTACCGCCTCGGCGGTAAGGTCGCAACCGAGTTCGGCGTGGCCATCGACGGGACCATCCCGGTCGCGGCAGCTGACTTGAAGCTCCGGTTGGACGGCGAGGTTGGCTCTGGCTTCTTCCCAGACGCCATCTTCGTGGCCGAGGTCGGCGCCCGTTACGACGCGGCAGCTGCCGAACCGTTCAGCGCGCGCCTCGGCCGCGCTTACGCCACCGTCTACTTAGGCCCAGTGGACCTCAGCGTCGGCAACCAGGTAGTGGCGTGGGGCTCGACCGACGCCGTCAACCCAGTCGACGTGATCAACCCGCGCGACCTGGCGAACCCGGTCGGTAACCCGAGCGACCAACGCCTGCCAACGCCGCTGCTCCGGGCAACGGTGCACGGCCAGGACGGCGTAACGGTCGACCTCGTCGTCGTGCCCGTCTTCGTGCCATCGACCCTGCCGGGCGCCCGCTGGCAACCAGCGATCGCCATGCCGCAGCTACCGCCGGGCATGACGATCGTCGGGGTGGTCGCGCCCGTCGAGGAGGTGCCGGAGTTCTCGGTAGGCAACATCCAGTTCGGCGGCCGCGCGACGCTTGACCTCGACATCGGCGGCGGCGCAGACGTCAGCGTGGTCGCGTACCGCGGCTTCAGGCACCTGCCGACCGTCGCGGCCAACCTCGTCCCGACCGAAACCGTCGGCCACGTCCAGTTGCAGCCGAGCCTGACCTACGACCACGTCACGCTGCTCGGTAGCGACTTCTCGGTCGTGCTAGGAAGCTACGTGCTGCGTGGCGAGACGGCGTACACCTTCGCGGAGGACCCGGACGGCACGGACCCAACGGTAGGCAACGACACTCTCGCGGCAGTCCTAGGGGTAGAGACGAACATCTCGGGCGGACCGTTCGTCGCGCTGCAAGGCGCGTACCAACGCACCGCGCCAGACGCGGGCGCGGACCCAACGCACTCGCTCTCCACCGTCGTCTCCGCCACCTTCGACCCAGACAACCGCACCGGCCTCGACGTCTCGTGGCTGCACGAGTGGCTCGACGGCAGCGGGGTCGTCAGACCGGCCCTCAGTTACTCGTTCGCGGACGGCCTGACGGGTACGGCGGCGGCCACCATCTTCTACGGCCCAGACGGGAGCATGTATGGTGCATGGACCGACAACAGCGAGTTCCGCATCGGCCTTGAGTTCGCGTTCTGATCCCGGCCTTGGTGGCCGAGTAGCGCGCCGCATGGCGCTGTTAGCCGCCTGCTCGCTGCTGCTAGCGCCGACCGCCCTCGCTCAGACCCCGGCCGCGCTCGGCGACCGCGGCGACTACGCCGCCGCCTGGGAGAAGGCAAGCTCGG
>CAZNZH010001054.1:0-1764 GCA_964577445.1 uncultured Myxococcales bacterium | reverse complement strand
CGCGCGAAGCGCTGGCGAAGATGAAGGGCGAGGCCCAGACCGCCCGCGCCAAGCTCGACGCCCTGGGCGAGGCGACCGAGGACGCGTGGGACGGCGCGCGCGCAGAGGTCGCCAAGGCGGTCGACAGCCTGCGCGACAAGTGGAATGGGGCCGAAAAGCAGTTCGAGTAGTCGGCGCGGCCGCGCTGGCGGTGCCCCGGGGCCGCGCCTTTAGCCCGCGACGTTCGCGTCCCTATCGTGTAGCGTCTGCTGAACGCGCACATCCGTCAGACGGCCGCCGCAAGCACCACGCGCGCGGTCCCGACCCAGCGACAAACACCCGCCCGAGATCCCGATGCCCAGCGGACCGCCCAGCGCCGACTCGCCCCCACCCGCCGACGACGCGCACTTTCAGCGCCTCCGCGAGCGCATGGTCGCCGACCAGATCGCCGCCCGCGGCATCCGCGACCCCCGCGTCCTCGCCGCCATGCGCGCCGTCCCCCGCCACCGCTTCATGCCGCCTGATGCCGCCGCGCTGGCCTACGTGGACCACCCCCATTCCATCGGCCTCGAGCAGACGATCTCTCAGCCTTACATCGTCGCCCGCATGACCGAGCTCGCCCTCCCCCAACCCAGCCACCGCGCCCTCGACGTCGGCACCGGCTCCGGCTACCAGGCCGCCGTCCTCTCCCACATCGTCCGCGAGGTCTACTCCATCGAGATCCTCCGCCCCCTCGCCGACCGGGCCGCCGCCGCCCTCGCCCGCGACGGCTACACCAACGTCACCGTCCGCTGCGGCGACGGCCACGCCGGCTGGCCCGAGCACGCCCCCTTCGACGTCATCATCGTCGCCGCCGCCCCCACCGCCGTCCCGCCCGCGCTCATCGAGCAGCTCGCCCCCGGCGGCCGCCTCGTCATCCCCGTCGGCCCCACCGACGGCTCCCAGGTCCTCCGCGTCACCCAAAAACGCGCCGACGGCACGCTGGTCAACTTCGACGACGGGCTGGTCCGCTTCGTCCCCCTGACGCGCCACCACGACTGACCTGCCGCGTCGCCCGACCCCACCGGCGCCCCCGTGTCGCTCCGTGCGTGACACCGGCCGGCCGTCTCGCGCTATAAGCCCCGTGCGCGACGCACCGCGACGGAGGGATTGGACGTGGAAATCGAAACCTGGGACGCCGTCGAGACCGCCGCCCGCATCGCATCCGGCGAGGTCAGCGCCCGCGAGGTCATCGAGTCCACCATCGCCCGCGCCGAGGCCTGGGAGCCCCACCTCCACGCCATCGCGACCCCCACCTTCGAGTCGGCCCTCCGCCACGCCGACACCGCGGCCCCGGGCCCCTTCCGTGGCGTCCCCAGCTTCATCAAGGACCTCGACAACGTCGCCGGCGTCCCCACGGGCATGGGATCTCGGGCGTTCCGCGGCTTCGTCCCCGAGCGCACCTCGCCCGCCGTCACCCAGTTCCTGAGCGCCGGCTTCGTGTCCCTCGGCAAGTCCACGACCCCCGAGTTCGGCCTCACCGCCACCACCGAGCCCGAGCACGGCCCCGCCACCCGCAACCCCCGAAATCTCCAGTATTCATCTGGGGGTTCGTCCGGCGGTGCTGCCTCCCTCGTCGCCGCGGGCGTCGTCCCCCTCGCCTACGCCAGCGACGGCGGCGGCTCCATCCGCATCCCGGCGGCCTGCTGCGGCCTCGTCGGCCTCAAACCCTCCCGCGGCCGCCTGGTCGACCTCGAGCGCGCCGCCAAGATGCCAATTAAAATAGCAACTTACGGCGTCGTCACC
>CAZNZH010001053.1:0-1765 GCA_964577445.1 uncultured Myxococcales bacterium | reverse complement strand
TCCGCGGCTTCGGCCTCTTCGGCAGCGGGCTCCGGGCGGTCCACCAGCTCGACGCGGGCACCACGGGGCTCAACCTCTTCTCGATCCGCAAGCCGCTGGTCTCGCGTTTCGCTGAGGCGCTGGCTGACGGGACGAAGCTCTACGTCGCCATCTGCCACGGCCGGCTCGAGGGCGAGCCGCGCGACATCGACCTGCCGCTGGGCCGCGTCACCCGCCCCGATGGGCGCTCGGTCGCCGCGGTGGTGGACGACGGGAAGGACTCGCTGACGACCATCACGCCGGTGCTGGCGACCGACGAGGCCAGCCTGGTCATGGCCCGGATCCACACCGGCCGCACCCACCAGGTCCGCCTGCACCTGGCCGCCATCGGCCACCCGCTCTTCGGCGAGCGGCTGCACAGAGACCCGCCTTGCGAGCGCTTCGGCCGCCACGCGCTCCACGCCTGGCGCATCCGGATGGCGGCGCGCCACGGCCACGACGAGAACTTCGAGGCGCCCTTCCCCGACGATCTGCGCGCGCTGGCCAAGAGCCTCGGCCTGACCGCGGGCATCGACACCCTGACGAGGCTGCCCCTGGACGTGAAGGCCCATGGTCGCCAGTAACTCGCCGATCGACGCGCAGCGCGCGCCGGAGCCCTCGATGCCCGACGCCACCCCCCGCCACGACTGGTCGCGCGCGGAGGTCGCCGCGCTCTACGAACGCCCGCTGCTCGAGCTGGTCTTCGAGGCCCAAAGCGTGCACCGCCAGCACCACGACCCGCGCGCCATCCAGCGCTGCACGTTGCTGTCGGTGAAGACCGGGGGGTGTCCCGAAGACTGCGGCTACTGCCCCCAGTCGGCGCACCACGCGGCCGCCGTCGTAGCCACGCCGCTGATGTCGGTCTCCGAGGTCCTGGCCGCCGCGGGCGTCGCAAAGCGAGCCGGCGCCTCGCGATTCTGCATGGGTGCCGCGTGGCGTAGCGCCAAGCGCGGGCCGGCCTTCGACAGCGTGCTGGCGATGATCCGCGGCGTGCGCGAGCTGGGCATGGAGGCGTGCGTGACCTTGGGGATGCTCAGCGACGAGCAGGCCCAGGCCCTGGCCGACGCGGGGCTGTCCGCCTACAACCACAACGTCGACACGTCGGCGGAGCACTACGCCGAGGTCATCACGACGCGCACCTACGAGGACCGGCTCGAGACCCTGGCGAGGGTCGCGCGCACGGGGGTCTCGGTGTGCTCCGGCGGTATCTTGGGGCTGGGCGAGTCCACGGGCGACCGGGGCGAGATGCTGCGGACCCTGGCGAACCTGACGCCGCACCCCGAGTCGGTGCCGATCAACACGCTGGTGCGCGTCGCTGGCACGCCGCTGGCCGAGGGCCCCGACGTCGACCCGCTCGAGGTCGTGCGCGCCGTGGCGGTGGCGCGGCTGTTGATGCCCAAGTCGCGGGTGCGGCTGTCGGCGGGCCGCGAAGGGCTCAGCCGCGAGGCCCAGGCGATGTGCTTTTTGGCAGGCGCGAACTCGATCTTCTTCGGCGACAAGCTCCTCACGACGTCGAACCCGCCCGTGGACGAGGACACGCGCCTGCTCAACGACCTCGGCCTCGTCACGGCGTGAGCGGGGCCAGCCCGCGCGGCCGTCTGCGCGACCAGCTACGCGCCGGCCTCGACGCGCGCCGGGCTGACGGCCTGCTGCGCACCCTGGTGACGCCGCGGGGCATCGACCTGACCTCCAACGACGCCCTGGATTTCGCCCAGACGTCGGGGCGCCATTCCTCGATCAGCTTTTC
>CAZNZH010001052.1:0-1765 GCA_964577445.1 uncultured Myxococcales bacterium | reverse complement strand
TCGCCGTGCCCGAGCTCATGCGGCTTCTGGTCGACGTCCACCGGATGTCCTGGGACGCGGCGTGGCGGATCGTGACGCAGGTCTTCAACTACACCAACCACACGCTCCTGCCCGAGGCGCTCGAGACCTGGCCGGTCGGCCAGCTCGCGGCGCTGCTGCCCCGACACCTGGAGATCATCGTCCGCCTCAATGCCGAGCACCTCGACGCGCTGCGTGCCCATGGCCGTGACGGCGACTTCATCGCGGCGGTGTCGCTCATCGACGAGACGAACGGACGCCGCGTGCGCATGGGGCATCTCGCTTTCCTCGGAGCGCATCGCGTCAACGGCGTCTCGGCGCTGCACACCGAGCTCATGCGCCGGACGGTCTTCCGCGACCTGCACGCGACCCATCCCGAGAAGATCGTCAACAAGACCAACGGCATCACGCAGCGCAGGTGGCTGTTCCAGGCCAACCCCGCCCTCACGGCGCTGCTCGTCGATGCGCTGGGGCCGGCGGTTTGCGACGATCCCGACGCGCTCACCGGTCTCGTGCCGCTCGCCGCCGACGCCGCGCTGCAGGAGCGCTTCGCGAAGCAGCGGCGGAGCGCCAAGCTCGCACTCGCCCGGCTCGTGGCCGAGCTCACCGGCACGAGCGTCGACCCGAGTGCGCTCTTCGACGTGCAGATCAAGCGGGTCCACGAGTACAAGCGGCAGCTCCTCAACGTCCTGCAGACCATCGCGCTCTATCAGGCGATACGCGCGGATCCGGGTCGCGGCTGGGTGCCCCGGGTCAAGCTCTTCGCCGGCAAGGCGGCGGCGGGATACCGGACGGCGAAACTCATCATCAAGCTGATCCACGACGTCGGCCGGGTGATCAATGCCGACTCGGCGGTGCGCGGGCTGCTGACGGTCGCCTTCCTGCCGAACTACAACGTGAGCCTCGCCGAGGCGATCATTCCGGCGGCGGATCTATCCGAGCAGATCAGCACCGCCGGCATGGAAGCCTCGGGAACGGGCAACATGAAGCTCGCGCTCAACGGCGCGCTCACCATCGGTACCCTCGACGGCGCCAACATCGAGATCCGCGAGCGCGTCGGCGCCGATAATTTCTTCTGCTTCGGGCTGACCGCCGACGAGGTCATGGCGCGCCGCGCGACGGGGCTGGGCATGGCTGCCGAGATCGAGGCATCACCGGCGCTCGCCGGTGCCGTCGCCGCGCTGGAGGACGGCAGCTTCGCCCCCGACGAACCGGGCCGCTTCCGCGAACTCGCCGCCGCGCTGCGGGAGCGCGACTACTTCATGCTGTGCCCGGACTTCGAGCGCTATCTCGGGGCGCAGCGGCAGGTCGACGCGAAATGGCGCGATGCCGCCGCGTGGTGGCGCGCGGCGATCCTCAACACGGCGCACGTGGGCTTCTTCTCGGCCGACCGCGCCATTCGCGAGTACGCCTCCGAGGTCTGGTTGCTGCCGGAGTTCACGCCGACGTGACAGTGGGGTTACCATGCGCCGCATGAGCCCCTACGCTCCGCTCGCGCGCTCCGCGATGGCCTATGTCCTGGCCGGCGGGCGCGGCACGCGCTTGCTGGAGCTCACCGACAACCGCGCCAAGCCGGCGGTCTATTTCGGCGGCAAGTCGCGCATCGTCGATTTCGCGCTGTCCAACGCGTTGAACTCCGGCATCCGCCGCATCGCGGTCGCCACCCAGTACAAGGCGCACAGCCTCATCCGCCACCTGCAGCGCGGCTGGAGCTTCCTGCAGCCGATGCGCAACGAGAGCTTCGACA
>CAZNZH010001051.1:0-1771 GCA_964577445.1 uncultured Myxococcales bacterium | reverse complement strand
GGCGCCGGGAAGCTGCCGGTGCCGGGCAAGGTCGTGGTCTGGCTGCCCGAGTAGGCCAGCGCCGCGCCGGGGCGCACCCAGTTGGGCGCGCGGGCGGGCTCCCAGGGCAGATCGAGCTGGCGCACGCTGACCAGGACGATCTGCGAGGCCGACTGCTGGCTCGACAGGCTGTTGAAGACCATCACGCCGGTCTGGGTGTCGAACTCGAAGACGGTCTGGCCGTTTTGGGTCTGGGTCTGAAAGCGCACCACGTTGAAGGTCGTGCCGCTCGCCAGGGTCTTCTGGGTCCGCGTCACCGTGAGGCCCTGGCCGCCCAGGGACTCAGCACCCACCAGCGCCTGGGGGTTCATCCAGAAGCTGCCCAGCCCCGGATACCCGCGGACGTGGCCTGAGCCCAGGGGATAAAAGCCGCTCCCGTCGTTGGCGTAGCTCTGCAAAATAGCCAGGACCTGGGTCACGTCGGTCTGCACGATGTCGTACTGCAGGATGCCGCCGCCGGCCGACCCCGAGCCCGTCCCGGTCCCGAAGACCGCCGATCCCGTCTCGTAGGTCACCCGGACCCGCGGCGCCACGAAGGCCGGCGCAGGCGCGGTGCGCAGCGTGGGGAAGAGCGTCAGAAAGCTCTCGACGTCGCCAAGCTCGGCGTCGGTGACCCGGGCGCGTGCGCCAGCGGGCAGCAAAGCCCCGGCGAGCGCCGTGATGGCCAAGACAGTCAGGCGCCGACTGGCGCTTCGCGTGCTCGACATGGCGTGTCCCCCGGTTCAGGTGGGCGGTCGCTCAAAGCACCGCCCGAGATCCATGGTCCGAATGTGGAGGGTAGCGGTCAAGTCGCGGCGCCGACTGAGCGTGGGCCGCCCCACCCGCTCGCGCCAGCTCGTACCACATCCGTGGAGGTGCGCGCCGATGGACGGCGGTGTGAGGTAGACACGCCCGAGATCTGCGCTGCTAGTAAACGCCCTCGACCACCACGTCGCCCAGGCTCTTGAGGGGGCGGACCTCGGCGGTGCCGTCCCAGGGCCAGGGGGGCTGGGGGTGGCGGCGGATGGCCTCGTCGCGCTCGAGGAGGCGCGGGATGAAGCACTCGCGGGTCAGCGTCGTGAGCTCGACGCGGCCCCAGGTGTCGTAGGGGACGGTCTCGTCGGGGTCTTCGGGGTCGACGACGCGCAGGACGGCGCGGGGTTGGGGCGCGTAGTAGGTCAGGCTGTAGCCCGTCTCAGCGCGGATGGGGGCGCTTTGGGCAACTCCCATCAGGGTGTTTCCGTAGGTCGGGACGAGCTGGGCGCGGGACTCGAGGACCTCTTCGGCCAAAAAGCGCACCGACTGCGGCGTCATGGAGGTGCCGCCGACGAAGGCGCCGGTGATGCCGTGGTCGGGCAGCGAGAGGACGTCACCCAGGGCCTCGAGGAGCTTCGGGGTCGTGAAGATGCAGCCGATCTTGCGCGAGCGCAGGATGCGGGCGCCCTGCTCGACGACGTGGGCTTTGTAGGCGTTGGCCTCGTCGGGGCGGCCTTGGCGCAGCAGCGCTTTGACCCAGCGGGGGTCGAGGTCGACGTGAAAGCAGACGCCGCCGCGGATGTTGGCGAGGTGCTCGATGCTCAGGCGCAGGCGGCGCGGGCCGGTGGGGCCCAGCATCAGCCAGGCGGCGCCGCGGGGGAACGCGGTGTCGTCGAGGCCCTCGCTGAAGGTGTCGTAGTCGGTCAGGTGGTCTTCCCAGCTCAGGCGCTGGGCGGGGAGGCCCGTGGTGCCGCCGGTCTCGAAGACGCGGTAGGGG
>CAZNZH010001050.1:0-1772 GCA_964577445.1 uncultured Myxococcales bacterium | reverse complement strand
CCCGCGGTGGGCAAGAAGTGGGCCTCGGTGCGCGGCCTCGTGCGGTGGTCGTTCGGGAAATGGCACCTGTCGCCGGTCAGCGCGGGCGACTTCGTGACCGACGCCGGCCCGGCGGACCCGGCGCCTGACGCCGGTGACACCGGCAGCCCCGACGCCGACGGGGCGAGCGACGCGGAGGTCGGGCCGAGCCCCGACGCCGACACGTCCGAGGCGGGGCCGAGCCCCGAGCTGACGTCGATCCTCTCGATACAGTCGAGCCTGGCGAGCACCACGTGCACCGACGCCTCGATTCAGACCATCGACAGCGGGATCACCGTCGAGGGTGTCGTGACGGTGGCGCGCTACGATTCGTCGCCGAAGGTCTGGGGCTACGTCATCTCCGATGCGCCGGGGGCCGGCTCCAGCATCGTCCTGGCCGTGACCAAGGCCAGCGGGTTGGACGGGAACTGGCCCGTGGGCACGAAGCTCCGCGTCCTCGGCGCCTACGAAGAGTTCTTCTGCAACAGCGAGCTCATCGCCGACGCGGTGGAGGTCCTCGGCACACAAGAGGCGCCCGGCCCCGTCGACGTGGCGGTCGCCGACTTCAAGGCCGCCAGCGAGTCCTGGGAGGGTGTCCTGGTCAGGATCCACGGCGACATCAAGGTCACCAGCGTCAACGACAAGGGCGAGCTCAGCACGGACGCGGGCTTTGTCATCGACGACGACATCCTCGACGGCGCCATCACGCCGCTGCCCGCCGACAACACGCTGTACAGCAGCGCCACCGGCGTCATCATGTGGGCTTTCGGCAACTACCGCCTACAGATTCGGACGATGGGAGACCTCGTCGTCGCGCCCTAGCGGCACGCCGCGTCGCGTGTGAACGAACGCTCACAGGGTCAGCGCCGCTGGGCCGCCCGCACGCGCTCGACGCTGTAGACGCCCTTGAGGCTGGCCAGACGCCGCGTGAGCTGCGTGACCTGATCGACGTCGGTGGCGTGCACGGTGAAGTGGTTTTCCGCGCGGCCGTCGGATAAGTCGGCGCAGGTGGCGCGCTCGATGTTGACCTTCATGTCGGCGAAGACCTTGGTCATGCGCGACAAGGTCCCGGGCACGCCCGCCTCGGTGACTATCAGGAAATCCACGGGGTAGCTGCCGCCCGCGGTGCCCCACCGCACCTCGACCGCGCGGTCGGTGTCGAGCTCGAGCGTGTTCTGGCAGCCGCGCCGGTGCACGCTGACGACGTGGTTGAGCGTGACGAAGCCGACGATGGCCTCGCCCGGGACCGGCGAGCAGCACTTGGCGATGGTGTGCTTCACGCCCTCGATGCCGTCGACGACGATGCCCGCCGGACCACCGGTGACGCGGCGGATGAGGCGCGAGATGACGTTGAGCCGCTCCGGCTCGGTGGTGCGCGGCTTGCCGGTCAACTCTGAAGGCAGGACCGCGCGGGCGACCGCCTCGGGCGTGAGCTTGCCGCCGCCGACCTGGATGACCATCTCGTCGGCCGAAGCCACGCCCAGCGCCTGCGCCCCTTCTTTGAACGCGGGGGTCTTTCGCACCTTGCTCAGCGAGCGCCCGTAGCGACGGAGCGCCTTGTCGAGCAACTGCTCGCCCAGCTCCAGCGAGCTCTGCCGCGACTCGCGCTTTACGAAGGCGCGGATTCGGTTTTTGGCGCGCGTGGTCTGAACGAAGCGCAGCCAGTCCTTCGACGGCCGCTGCGACGGCGTGGTGAAGATCTCGACCACGTCTCCGTTTCGCAGTTGATGGTCCAGCGCCACGATGCTGCCGTT
>CAZNZH010001049.1:0-1773 GCA_964577445.1 uncultured Myxococcales bacterium | reverse complement strand
GCGCGGCCGCTACGGCTACGGGGGCGTGCAGTCGCGCGGCTACCAGGGCGCCAACGCCTGGTTCGCGACGGTGACCGAGGGCCCGGTTGGACGAAACGTCAGCCGCTTCGATATCCTCTATCAGACCGGGCCGAAGTACGGCGACCTGTCCGTGACCGTCGACGACGGCGAGCCGGCCATCCTCAGCACCGCCGCGGACGCGATCGGCGATGAGCTCCACACGGTGCGCGTCCCCGATGGGCCCCACAAGCTCAGCCTGCGCGTCGCGGGCGGCGGCGTCGTGCGGCTCTACGGCGTCATCTTGGAGCGCGAGCAGCCGGGCGTCGTCTACGACTCCATGGGCCTGGTCGGCGCCCGCGGCCAGCGCCTGCTCAACGCCGACCCCGACCACTGGAAGCGCCAGCTCGAGCTGCGGCGGCCCAACATGATGATCCTGATGTACGGCGGAAATGAGCTCGTGGACCGCGGCATGAACATGGGGCACTACCGCGATCAGTTCACCGAGCTGGTGCACCGCTTCCGCACGTCGAGGCCCGACGCGACCTGCCTCATCATGAGCCCGCTGGACCACGGCGAGCGCGATCGCGGCCGCATCCGCACCGACCCGCAGCTATTGAAGATGATGGTGGTCCAGCGCGAGGTGGCGCTGTCGGAGGGCTGCGCGTGGTACTCGGTCTTCGACGCCATGGGCGGCGAGGGCTCCATGGGCCGCTGGTTTCGCAGCGAGCCGCGCTTGGGCTGGGGCGACCTGGCCCACCCGACCAAAGAGGGCTCGCGCGTCTTGGGCGATCGGTTCTACCGTGCCCTCATGAAGGGATTCAGCGACTGGTTGGAGCGAAACCCGTGAGCACCGAGCGCCCGCCCACCGACCTCACGATTCGTCAGGTGATCATTGGTGATTCCGACTACCTGGCCGAGCGCCACCTCCGCTACGAGGTGCTGCGCCGCCCCATCGGTTGGGCGGAGGGCACCGAGCGCCAAGCCGTCGAGGACGAGGCGCTGCACTGGGTCGCCAAAGACGTCGCCGGCAAGGTCATCGGCTGCGTGATGATGCACGACCAGGGCGACGGCACCGCGAGGCTCCTCCAGATGGCGGTCACCGCGCCGCTGCAAGGCCGCGACATCGGCCGCCGCCTGGTAAAAACCCTGGAAGCCCACGCCCGCGAAAGCGGCATCCACACCATCACCCTCCACGCCCGCCAGACCGCCATCCCCTTCTACGAACGCCTCGGCTACGCGACGTACGGCGACCCCTACATCGAGGTCACGCTCCCGCACCAAAGCATGAAGCGCACGCTCTAACATTCATCCCCGCTGCCAGGACGGATGTAAGCATATCTTTCCTTCATTCAAGGACGGATATTGACCCACCCATCCTTGCCGCAAGGGCGGATATTGAATTATCCTTCCCTCTCACAAGGATGGATGCGAATCAAGCGCCGGCCGAGGAGATGGTCATGAGTTTCCGGGTGGTCGCCGAGCGCGTCGTCGCCGACTTTCAGTCGCGCGACCTCCCGGCGCCGACGAGGCGCGCGGGGTGCCTCCCACGGATACCGGGCAAGGCGAGTGCCGTGGTCGGGATGCGGCGCGTGGGCAAGACGTGGCGGCTCTTCCAAGACCTCCAGGACCGGCTGGCAGCCGGCACCCCACGGGAGCGGATCCTCTACGTGAACTTCGAGGACGAGCGGCTCGGGGAGCTCAGCGCTGAGGACCTCTCCGAGCTCACGAATGCGCTCTATCGCCGCCACCCCGCGGCCCGAGACGAGGGCATTG
>CAZNZH010001048.1:0-1776 GCA_964577445.1 uncultured Myxococcales bacterium | reverse complement strand
CTTCCATTCTGTTTGCGGACGAGCCGACCGGCAACCTGGACTCCAACACCCAACGATCCCGCCGTGAACTTGGCGTCTGAGAGCATCGTCGGCGTGACCTACGACGAGGAGAGCGGCGTGTGGCTGGGCGAGCGCGACGCCGACACCATCGCGCTCGAGCCGGGGACCGGCGTGCTGCGCGTCCGCCATCAGGTCGGGCCGCTGGGCGTGGACTGCTTCTGGTTTGCGCCGTGGGGGCTCGCGCGGCCCTCGGTGGCGATGTTCGCGCGGGTGACCAACGACGACACCCTCAACCCGCACAGCGTGACCGTGGCCGCGATGATGCGGTTCGCGGTCGGCACCGGGGCGCCGGAGGCCAGCTCGGCCGGCGAGCGCCTCACCCTGGTCGGCCAGTCGGTCATCCTGGAGGCCGGCACGACCTCGAGGCACCGCTTGGTCTACCGCGCGCTGCCGACCGCCAACCAGGTCGGGCTGAGCCCGTCGCAGCCCCTGGCTGACTTCACCGAATTGGGCAAGCTCACCGGCGGGGCCGGCGGCGGCGACGTGCTGGATCCGGTCACCGGCGACGGCCTGGAGGCCGCCCTGGCCCGCGGGCCCGTCCAGCTCGCGCCGGGCGCTGAGACCTGGTTCGCCGTCGTGACCGCGCACGGCGACGCCAGCGAAGCGTCGCGTATCCAGCCCGCCATCGACGCCTGGGTCGCTGGCCGCGCGCCTCGCGCCATCGTCGACGACGAGCTCGCCGCGGCGCGCCGCTGGAGCAGCCGCGACGCGCTGCCGGCGCGGGTCGAGTCCCAGGGGACGGTGCTGCTGTCGGCGGCCGAGCTTGAGGTCTGGTCGCAGGCCCTGGTCAGCGTGCGCATGAGCCAAGTGCGCGAAACGAATGCAGATCTCGTGCGTCCCGCCGGTCAGATCGTCGCCGGGCTCTTGCCGGGGCCGCGGCAGCGCGCGTACCCGCGCGACCTCGCCTACGCCACGGTAGCGCTGGTGCGCGCCGGCTACATCGACGAGGCCTGGGACGCGCTGTCCTTCGTGCTCGAGGGCCACGCTGGACGCCTGAGCGCGAGCGTGGGCATGAGCTACGCGGTCAGCGTCTCCCGCTATTTCGGCGACGGCACCGAGGACACGCGCTCGCAGTCCAGCGCCACCGTGCCCACCGTGGGCTTCGACGGGTTCGGCCTGTATCTGTGGGCCCTCGGCGCGTGGGCGGACCAGCAGCCGACCCTCGCCCGGCTAAAGCCCCACTGGCCGCTCATCCGCGACGGGATCGCCGAGGTGCTGGCCCATCTCATCGAGCCCGCCACGGGGTTGGTGCGCGCGGACGCCGGGATGTGGGAGCACACGGGCCGCGAACGGCACCACACGATGAGCACGATCGCGGCGGCCGCGGGGCTCTGTGGGGCGTCGCGGATCGCGTCGCGGCTGGGCGATCTCGACGCGGCGGCGCGGTTCGCGGGGCAGGCGGCGGCGCTGCGCTCGGCGATGCTGCTCTACCTCGTCGACCCGGCCACCGGGGCCCTGGCCGGCAACCTGGAGGAGCTCGCCGCGGGGACGGCCCGCGACGCGTCGGTGGTCGAGGCGATCAACTGGGGCCTCGTCGCGACGGACAGCGCGCTGGCGCAGGCGACCCTGGACGAGGTGGGCCTGTTGGCGCTGGCTCCCGGGTTGGGGCTGGCCCGCAGCGACGACCCGGAGGACGCCGGCCACGAGTCCGTGCACGCCGACCTGCGAGCCGCCGCCGCGCTCTCCGCGGTGGGCAGGCAGTTCGAGGCCGACGCG
>CAZNZH010001047.1:0-1787 GCA_964577445.1 uncultured Myxococcales bacterium | reverse complement strand
GGGTGAGGCGCTGGATGCCGCGGGCCACGAGGCCCTCGCCGCCGGTGATGGCGTAGAAGACGTGCCAGCTCTCGGCGGCGCGGACCACGCGGGAGCGCGCGCGGGCGAGCGCGGCGGGGTCGGCGTGGGCGTTGCGCAGGGCGACGTACTCGAAGGCCGTGCCGACGATGCCCATGCCGCCAAAGGCGCCGAGGTCGTGGTACTCGCCGTAGCGCGACACCACCTCGAAGACGTGTCTTCCGGTCACGCCTTGGAAGTCGTCGCTGGCGTCCTGCGCCAAAAACTGGTCGATCGCCGCTTTGTCAGCGGGCGAGCCCGGGTCGACGTAGGCGTCGAGCGAGAGGCCGAAGGGCGCGGCGTTGATGAAGTAGAACTGCCGGCCGTGGCGCGCCATCTGGGCGTCGACCTCGGCAAACTCGCCGGCCTCGAGGAGCGGTCGCGCATAAGCGGGGGCGCTTGCGGTCGCGAGCAGGCAGGCGAGGCTCAGCAGGCGCGGTGCGTGTCTCATCGAAGCTCCAGAGCCTGGGGGGGCCCGCGGAGGATAGCGCACAGCGTCACTCGGCGGGCATATCGCCGAACCGATAGACACAACCGGGCGCTTCGGGGGAGGCGTAGCGCACGGACTGGGGCTCGGCGCCGATCACGCCGGCGAGGAAGCGCGCCTCCATCTCACAGGGCAGGCGCGTGGCCCGGACGGCCGCGGGCAACGGGCAGTGGCACTCGCGCACGGTGACACCACACCCGCCGTCGTGGCTGACGCGCGGCATGAAATGGCCGCGCTCGAGCACGGCGCTGAGCGCGCGGAGCCGGTCGGGCAGCGCGTCGCCGTCGCCGCGGGCGAGCTCGGCTTGGTACTCCGCGCGGCGTGCCGCCCAGAGCCCGGCGAAGAAGGTCTCGAGCAGCGCGCCGGCGCCCGACTCGGCCAAAAAGACAAGCAGCGCGGTCAGCGCGGCAGAGTCGCTGCTCGGAAAGAGCCTCTCCCCCTGAGCGCTGACCCGGTAAGCCAGGGGCGGGCGGCCGGGGCGGTCGGTTGACGCGGCGATTCGCTCGAGGAGGCCGAGCTCTTCGAGCCGCAGCAGGTGCCCGCGCACCGCCGTCTTCGACAGCCCCAGCGCCGCCACCGCCTCGTCGAGGGTGACCGCGCCGCGGCGCTTGACGAACTCGAGCAGCGTCCGCCGAGGAGCCGAGTCCAGGGGCACCAGCAGGTCGTCGATCACCCGCCGTGGGCGCGGTGTGGATGTGGGTACAGCCCGCCCGAGAATACCACCGCCATCCGGCGCGCCCGCGCCTGCACCACGGCCGCGGCGTCCTCGGGGAAGACCTCCAGGGTGACCTCGTCAAAGAGCTCCAGCCAGCGCTCGAAGTGGGCGATCTCGAGCTCGGTGATGTCCTGGTGCAACTGGGGCGGCGCCCCGCGCGAGCTGGGCTTGAAGTCCGGCTCGACCCGCAAGATGCTGCGCCAAAACGACACCATCCGCCCGAGGTGGTGGTCCCAATCGTCGATACGCGAGTCGAAGACCGGCCCGATAAAGCCATCCTCGCGCACCCGAGCGTAAAACGTGTGCACCATCGTGCGAATGGCAGGCAGCGTATAGACCGCCCGCATCTCGTCGATCACCGGATTCCCGCTCGCCTGCACCACGCCGCGCCCCCCGGCGCCACCGAGACCACGCGTCGGTCGGCCGCCTGCGACACCATCTTAGCGGCCTCATAAAAACACGGCAACGTTTTTTAATGAGGCCGCTAAGCGGCGCCAGGCGCTTGCGCCTGGGGTCAGTCGCGACTCG
>CAZNZH010001046.1:0-1792 GCA_964577445.1 uncultured Myxococcales bacterium | reverse complement strand
TGGCGGCGCAGCGAGTCCTTCGCTCGCAGCTTCAAGCTCAGCGCGCCGGTGGACGTCGAGCAGACCAAGGCGTCTCTCGCGGACGGCATGCTCACCGTGCGGATGACCAAGTCCCCGGAGGCGCAGCCCCGCCGCATCGCCGTGGGTGCCTGAACCGGAACGAAACCGAGCTCACACAAAGGAGACCATCATGCTGACCACCCAAACCAACAGCCCCCGGCGCGGGGCCGACGAGACGGCGGACGATACGCACCAGCGGCCGACCTTGTCGCCGCTCGTCGACGTCTACGAGAACGACGTCGAGCTGCTGCTCATCGCGGACCTGCCCGGCGTGACGCGCGAGGCCATCGAGCTGAACCTCGAAGAGGGCGCGCTCACGCTCAGTGCGCGGCGCACGCGCGGGGCCGACGGAGCCGTCATCGGCGACGAGATCGGCGACGGCGACTACCTGCGCAGCTTCAGGCTACCGCGCGGTCTCGACCTGGAGACGGTGAAGGCCGAGCTCGACGCCGGGACGCTGAGGATTCGGCTGCCCAAGGCCAAGGAGTTCCGGCCCCGCCAGATCGCCATCACCTCGGCGTGACCGCGCTGCTCGCGGGCGCTGAGCCGCCATGGACGCGGACCGGCGCTCGCGAGCGGGCTCGCAGGCGCGCCGCGATGCGCTCCAGGTCGCCGGCGGCGAGCGCCGTACACGCCGGCTCGGCGGGGGTGCGCGCGACCGTGTAGACCTGGACCTCGGCGACGGTGCCCCGCGCCTCGATCTCGACGATCCGGTCGACCCACGCGTCGATCTCCGCGTCCGGCGGCCCCTGGCCCTCCCAGGCAAAGAAGAGCGACTGAAGGGTCAGCGGGCGCTCGGCGGCCGTGAGCGCCAGATTCTTCAGGATCCGCCTGAACGGGACCTGGGTTCGGGCGACCTTCTGGTAGAAGGCCTCGGTGCCGGCGTCGAGCTTCGCCCAGACCTCGCCCTGGGCTTGATCCATCTGCGCCAGCGCCCGCCGGACCGGCGCGTGGTGCAGGCAGGCGGCGTCGGTGATCAGCACGATCTTCACCGCGTCCAGCCCGCGCGCTCGCTTCAGCGCGATGAGCTCGGCGACCACCCGCTCGAAATGCCTCGAGGTCGTCGGCTCCCCGTCGCCGGACAGCGCGAAGTCGTGTAGCCCCCGCAGCGCCTCGGGCGTCGACGCGAACCGGGGCTCCTCCCACAGGCGCCCCGACTGTACGGCGTCCAGCATCAGCTCCAGCTCCTGGGCCACCACCACCGGATCCACGGTCCGCAGGGTCGGCGGCACACGCCGATCGACCTGGCAGTACACGCAGTCGAAGTTGCAGACCTTGTCGGGGTTGAGGTTGAGCCCGATGGAGACCCCGCCCGCGCGCCGGCTGACCACGGGGTACACATAGCGCAGCGCCTCAAACCGCCTGGAGTGGTCGAAGAAGGCGGGGACGCGGACGCTCGCCTGGCTCGGCGGCGCTTGCTGTTTTCCTGAGGCCATCGCGCTGACCCATAGCCGCCACAACCGGGGGCGGCAAGGGTAAGTGCCAACCACGCATGACCGGGCGCGCCGCTCGTGATAGGCACGGGGCCGCCTACCGGTTTCGGAGCCGTTCATGCACGCCCTGGCCTCTCTACCGCACGCCCTGCTTGGCTCGCTGCCATACCAGACCATCCCGCCGCTGGAGCTTGGACCCGCGAAGTTCTACCCCTTCGGCTTCCTGGTCGGCCTCGCCATCATCATCGGCACCACCGTCGCCACCAAGCGCGCGAGGCGCGTCGGCCTCGACGACGCCG
>CAZNZH010001045.1:0-1806 GCA_964577445.1 uncultured Myxococcales bacterium | reverse complement strand
CCGCTCGCCGCCGGCATGCTGACCCACAAGCGCCTGATGAAGACCGGCGGCCCCGAGGCCATCGAGCGCCTCTCGAGCAAGCTCAAGCCCACCTCCATCATCGGCCTGCTCCTGACGGTGGTGCTCCTCTTCGGCTTCCAAGCCGAGACCATCATCGATCAGCCCGGCCGCGTCGTCCTCATCGCCATCCCCCTGCTCATCCAGACCTACGGCATCTTCGCCATCGCCTACGGCCTCGCGCGCCTGTTGAAACTCCCCTTCAACGTCGCCGCCCCCGCCGCCATGATCGGCGCATCGAACTTCTTCGAGCTGGCCGTCGCCGTCGCCATCAGCCTCTTCGGCCTCGCCTCCGGAGCCGCCCTGGCGACCGTCGTCGGCGTCCTCATCGAGGTCCCGGTCATGCTGTCTCTGGTCGCCTTCGCCAACCGAACCCAAGGCTGGTTCCCGGCCGGCCCGTCCGCCTCCGCCTGAGAGCCCCCCATGCCCGGCCTCCACTTCGACTCCATCCTCTTCCTCTGCGTCGCCAACTCCGCCCGCTCCCAAATGGCCGAGGGCCTGGCCCGCGACCTCTTCGGCGACGCCGTCCGAGTGCAATCCGCGGGCTCGTCCCCCACGCGAGTCAACCCCTTCGCCATCGCCGCGATGGCCGAGCTAGGCATCGATCTCGCAACGCACACCTCGAAGTCGGTACAAACCGCCGATCTCGGGCGAGTCGACCTCGTAGTGACCCTCTGCGCCGAAGAAGTCTGCCCCGTCGTCCTCACAAAAGCCCCGAAACTGCACTGGCCCCTACAAGACCCCGACCGCAAACACGAAGACCTCACCGACGCCGAGCGGCTGGAGCACTTCCGAGTCACCCGCGACCAGCTCCGAGCCCGCCTCAAGGTCCTAGCAGCGCTGCGCGACGTCCCCGAAGGCCCCGACCCGCGGCAGTTCCACGTAAGCATCCGCGTGCCCGACCTGCCAGCAGCGGCGCGGTTCTACACCTGGCTGCTCGGGGTGGCGCCGAAGGAGTGGACCCACAGGTACGTGACCTTCGTGAGCGAGGCGTTGCGGACGAACTTTGTGATCCTCGTCGCCGACGGGAAAGAGCTGCACCAAGACACGCTGTACCACCTGGGCGTCGACGTCGGCACCAAGTCTGCCGTCATCGAGGCAGAGCAACGAGCCGCAACCGCGGGCTGGCCTATCTTCAAGCGCGCGAGGACGACCTGGCGCGGGACGCCGTTGCACGAGCTGTGGTTGCAGGACCCGGGTGGGAACTTGGTGGAGGTGTATGCGCGGTTGACGGAGGGTGAGCTGGCGGCGATGCCGGAGGGCAAGGAGCCGGTGTTGTTGGCGGGTGGGGACGAAGGGCACGGTGGGGCGTGAGACTTGCCCCGCCCCGGCCTGCCGGCGCCCCGCCGCGCGGCGCCGCGCGGCGCCGCACGGACCCTCCACGAAGTCTCAGGTCACAGCACGCCCGATGGACCCCGTATCCGCTCACCTCGGAAGTGACAACTGAGTGTAGCCGACCCCGTATTCTGCTCCTCGTCCTCTCCCCGAAGCGGGATTGGGGCGACACCCACACACCTTGAGCCGCCCGCGCAGGTTGGTGCGGCCGTTGACAATCTCTCGAATCCAACGCAGCGTTCCTCTGGATTTGAGGCGCCCCTTAACGCCTCTCGACAAGAAATTGAACGCAGTCGAGCGCCTGGCGCCGGAGATCCAATGCACCTTGTAGAAGTCTTCCTGTGGAACAGCGGCCAAAGCCGGCCGATGCGCAGCGACGATTTGATCGAGGTCATCGCGGTCGATGACATCGGC
>CAZNZH010001044.1:0-1807 GCA_964577445.1 uncultured Myxococcales bacterium | reverse complement strand
GCTTGCCGCGGTAGCGCCAAGTCACGCCTCACCGGGGAGGGATCATGACGGGCACTCACTTGGAGCAGTCTCGAGCCGAGCGGCCGCGGCGGCCTGCGCGCCCGCGCGTCGTTGGCGACTCGCCGCGCGGCCTCGCGCTCCTGCGTTGCGCTACGCGCACCGCCACGCGCACCGCTACGCGCACCGCCACGCGCACCGCCGCGCGCGCCGTCGCGATGGCCGTCCTGCTCGCCGCGGCTCTCGCGCCGAGCGCCGCCGCGGCCCAGGAGTTGACCGCGCTCCTCCAGTTCGGTCCGGGAGGCCTCGACCCGGTGATGGCGGCCCCGGCGCAGGGCGGCGCCCTACTCAACGTCTACGAGGGCCTCTACGGTTACGGGCGCGGCCCTGACGGCGGCCGCGTGCCTCTCCTCGCCACGGGTCACTCGGTGTCGGACGACGGCCTGACCTACACCTTCACGCTGCGTGCAGGGGTGAGCTTCCATGGCGGCAACCCGTTCCGGTGCGCAGACGTGGCCTACTCGGTCAAGCGCGCCCTCGTGATGAACCCTCGTGGCGGCGGGGCCGGGCCGCTGGCGGAGGCGCTACTTGGCACGCCCAGGAACGCCAACGACGAGCTTGGCTCCTTCGCCCGTCAGGAGCGCTTCGACGCGTACTGGGCCCGCATCGACGCCGCCGTCGAGTGCCCAGGCGACCTCACGGCGGTGTTCCGCGTGGCTCAGGCGGGACCCGCCACCTTCGCCAAGCTGTTCACCTCGGCGGGGCTCGTCATCGACAGCGAGTGGGCGAAGGCGAACGGGGCCTGGGACGGCACCGGCGCCACCTGGCGCGCCTGGGTGGGGGTCGCCGGCGACGACCACCTGCGCGCGCACGCCGGCGGCACGGGCGCCTACCGCCTCGTCGACGCCCAACCGGCCACCACCTGGCGCTTCGAGGCCAACGACGCCTACTGGGGCGGCGCGCCTAGCGTCAGGGTCGTCGAGCTGACGGTCGTGCCCGACCAGGCGGAGCGGGTCGCGGCGCTACTGGCCGGCGCCGCCGACTCGGTGGCGCTTTGGAACCGCTCCGACCTCGCCGCGCTGGCGGGGCAAGCGGGCGTCACCGTCCTGGACGCGGCGGTCGACGACGACCTCGCGGGTCGGCCCGTGACGCGGGTGCTCTACTTCAACCAGAGGATCACGTCCCCCGCGCGCTCGCGCGTCGGCTCCGGCAGGCTGGACGGTAGCGGCGTCCCACTCGACTTCTTCCGCGACCCCGACGCGCGCAAGTGCTTCGCTTACGCGTTCGACCAGGCGGCGTACGTTCGCGACGCGTTGGGCGGCCGCGGCGAGCTCCGGGCGACGGCGTTCCCGCCGGCGCTACTCGCCCCCGACCCCACCGTCCCCGCCTACGCGCTCGACCTCGCCGCCGCGACAGCGCACTGCCGGGCGGCGTGGGCGGGCGCGCTGTGGGAGGAGGGCATGTCCCTCACCCTCAACTTCCCGGTGGACCCGACCGTCGAGTTCGTGGGCGAACCGATGCTGCGCTCACTGAAGGAGAACCTGGAGAGCATCAACCCGGCGTTCGAGGTCGAGGTCAGTGGGCTGCCGTGGGACGAGTACTACGACCTGGCGTGGCGGGGCAGGCTGCTCCTGGTCGTGTGGGCCGACGTGCCCGCCTACTGGGACCCCGACAGCGTGGCCCGCGCCTTCTACGCGTCGACGGGCGAGTTCGCGGCCGTGTCCGGCTACGCCGACCCGGCCGTCGACGAGCTGATCGCGAGGGCGGGGCGCGCCACGTCGCTGCCGGCGGTCCGGGCCGAGCTGTACGG
>CAZNZH010001043.1:0-1810 GCA_964577445.1 uncultured Myxococcales bacterium | reverse complement strand
CCAGAATCCCGGGGCGTGACGTGGCCGATCTCGGGCGTTGGTTCCACTGAGGTGGCGTGGTAGGCTGCGCCCCATCCGTGTCCTGACGACGGGTCGGACAGGGCCGGATGGAGAGGCGGTTTGACCCACGTTATGGGGAACGACAGCGCCGAAGCCCTTATCGGGCGCGTGTTCGATGGGCGCTATCGGATCGAGCGAGTGCTCGGGCGCGGCGGCATGGGTGTCGTCTATGTCGCCGAACAGCTCAGCATGGCCAAGCAGGTCGCGCTGAAGGTGCTCCCGCGCCATCTCTCGGAAGACCCCAGCCAGGTCCAGCGCTTCAACCACGAGGCCCTGGCGTCGAGTCATCTCCGCCACCCGCACACGATCCGCGTGTTCGACTATGGCAAGTCCGAGGACGGGCACCTCTACATCGCGATGGAGCTGCTCGAGGGCGAGGTGCTCTCGCGGATCATCCGCCGCGAGCGGGGCCTGCCGGCGGAGCGGGTGGTCCACATCGCGCGCCAGGTGGTCAAGTCCATCGGCGAGGCCCACCAGGCCGGTCTGGTCCACCGCGATCTGAAGCCCGACAACATCTTCCTGTGCGATTTCTTCGGTGAGAAGGACTACGTCAAGGTCCTGGACTTCGGCATCGCCAAGTTCACCGAAGGCGGGGGGGGCGGGGACCAGGCGCACACGGCGACCGGGTTCATCGCGGGCACGCCGCTGTATATCGCGCCCGAGCAGGCGCTGGGCGAGCCCGTCGCGCCGCGCAGCGACCTGTATGCGCTGGGCGCCATCCTCTATGAGTGCTTGGTCGGGTCGCCGCCCTTTCGCGCGGACACGCCCATCGCCATCGTGATGAAGCAGATCCACGAGGCGCCGCCGCCGCTTCGGAGCGTGAAGGCCGACGTCCAGGTGCCGCCCGACCTGGAAGCGCTGGTGTTTCAGTTGCTTCGAAAGCGGCCCGCCGATCGCCCCGCGACCGCGGAGGAGGTCGGCGCGGTGCTCGACAGCATCGGGCAGGGGCTGGCCGGTGCGCCCACCGGGCGGCACTTCAGGAGCGTGCTGGAACCGGGCGTGGACGAGGCGACCATCGTCACGGGCTCCGGCACCGCCATCCCTGCGCTGGACGATGGCTTCAGCGATACGCCCTCTCGCGGGACGGCGAGCGGGCTGGCGCAGCGCGGCGCTGACGCGGGGGCGACCGCGGCGCTGCCGCAGGTGGGGATGCTCAGGCGGCGGCCGACGGGCACCGAGCCGCCGGAGCTGCCGGTCGGGCCTGGAGGTGCGGTCGCACCTGGGCTCACGACGGAGCGGCCGGGGACCACGGCATCGCCGACCGGCGCGTTGGCGGCGCCGTCGTTTTTGGAGCCGCCCAAGTCGAGCCCCTGGGCCATCGGCGCCGCTCTTGGGGCGCTCGTCGTCATCTTGGGAGCTGGCGGCTTCGTCCTGTGGAGCTCGCTCGCTGCCGGCGATGACACGAAGCACCACGTGGACGCCGTGGTCGCGACGGTCACCCCCGCGCCGGACGAGGCGGTCACCGCCGCGGTCCCCGAGCCGGAGCGCGCCGCCGCGGCTGGCACGGTGGACCCAGCGGAGGCGGTCGTCGCTGGCGATTCGGCCCCGCCTGCGGAGGCGGGTTCGGCCGACGCCGGCGTGCCCGCACCTGCCGGCGAGGCCGTGACCGCCGAGGCCGCCGCCGTCGAGGTCTCCACCGGCGTGCTGGTCGAGGTGCGCTCGACCCCGGCCGGCGCCGAGGTGCTCGCGGGCGAGGAGTCCCTGGGGCGCACCCCGCTGCCGGTGACGGTGCAGGCCGGCGAGACCCGCG
>CAZNZH010001042.1:0-1818 GCA_964577445.1 uncultured Myxococcales bacterium | reverse complement strand
TGTCCTCGGTCCACTCGCGCAGCCCCTGGTCGACCACCCGCAGCGTCAACTGCACGTCCTGGGACTTCAGCGTCGGCTTCACCGAGAGCACAAAGCGCCCCCGCGCCGACGCGCCGGCCGCCAGCTTGCCGACCCGCTCCCGGCCCTCCTCGATGAAGACCGCCTCGCCAGACTCATTTTTCACCGTCAGCAGCACGTCGTCCGCGTCGCCCTCGCCCACGTTGGTGACATCGACCACCAGCTCGAAGCGCTCGCCGCGCTGCACCAAGCCGTCGCCCGAGCCCTTGGAGTCGATGACCCGCGCGCTGTAGGCGAAACGCGGCTCCGGCTGCGAGTCCATCTCCACCATCAGCGGCGCCTGCTCCGCCGCCTTCTCGCCGAGGCTCGTGTCGTCGCTGAAGAGCTCCAGCCGCAGCTCGTCGGCCTGCGCGGCGAGGCTGCGCGGCAGCTCGACCTCCGCCTCCCAGCTCCGCTCCGCCCCGGGCTCCAGGTGGCCGAACACGAACTCCCGCCCAGAGAACGCCGACACCGCCGAGTGAATCACCCCGCGAACCCGCCACGCCGGCGCCTTCCCATGGTTTTTCACCGTGGCCCGCAGCGTGACCTTGTCCCCCGCCATCAAGCGCCGCCCCGCCTGCCCGGCGGCCGGCACCACCTGAAGCCGCGCCTGTAGATTCGGCGGGGCCTTCCCGGCGCCGTGCTGCCAGTCGACCCCCAGCGCCGCCATGGCCGCCACGACCCGCGCGTCCTCCGTCGCCTGCCGCGCGTCCAAAAACCCCTTGGCCTGCACCAGCGCCGCCCGCCGCCCCACCGCGGGCGCCGCCACCAGCAGGTCGCGCGCCAGCATCGTCAACGTGTCCTTCGGCGGGCCGTCGCCCTCGTCACCGTCCACCTCCTTCGCGTCCTCCGGCGACTCCAACAGCTCCAGGCGGAGCGCCGGCTTCACGTCGGTGGTCTTCTTCGAGTCCAGGTGGCTGTCGAGCCCCGCCTCACCTCGCAGATCGCGCTCGTCGGGGTGCAGGTCCATCTGCTTTTTGTCGACGCTCAGCGACTCGATCTCCACGTCGGGCACGATCCCCACCGACTGGATCGAGATGTCCCCGGGCGTCAGATACTGAGCGATCGTCAGCTTCAACGCCGCGTCATCGAGCTGGTAGACCACCTGCACGGAGCCCTTGCCGAAGCTCGTCGTTCCGATCACCAGCGCGCGCTCGTCGTGCTTGAGCGCCCCGGCCACGATCTCCGACGCCGACGCCGAACCGCGGTTGATCAGCACCACCATCGGCACGTCGTCCAAGGTCCCGGTCCGCGTGGCGTGCCGCTCCTCGCGCTCCTCGCCGCGCTCGCGCACCGTCGTGACCAGCGTGCCGTCGCTGATGAAGCGATCGCTCACCCGGATCGCCTGATCCAGCAGTCCGCCCGGGTTATTGCGCAGGTCCAGCACCAGCCCGGCGAGCTTCTTGCCCCCCGCCGCCAGCGCCGTCAGCGCCTCCTCCAGATCGTCGGCCGTGTTGCCCTGGAAGTTGCGGATCTTCACATAGCCCACGCCCTGCCCGAGATCCGCGTGGACCACCGAGCGCAGCCGAATCTCCTCGCGCGTGAGGTTGAAGGGCCTCGCCTCCGGCCAGCCCTTCCGCATGATCCACACGATGATGGACGTGCCCGGCTCGCCCCGCAGCCGATTCACCGCCTCCCCGAGCGCCATGTTGACCGTCGACTCCTCGCCGATCCGCGCGATCTGGTCGCCGCTCTGAAGCCCCGCCTTCGACGCCGGCGTGCCGTCCATCACGCTCATCACCGTCAGCAGGCCGTCTCGCA
>CAZNZH010001041.1:0-1823 GCA_964577445.1 uncultured Myxococcales bacterium | reverse complement strand
CGCGCAAAATAGGGTATGCGTTGCCGCCATGAACGCTCCCAGCGCCGCCCACCCCTGCCTCCTGCTCATCGCCGCCCTCTCCGCCATCAGCCTCGGCTGCGGCTCCGATGAGGCGCCCCCCCCTGCCCCGCCCGAGGATTCGGCGGCCAGGTGGGCGGTGCCCGCCACCCGTGAAGCGGCCCCGCCGCCCATCCCGAGCGCCGCCCTCACCAAGCCGGTCATGAGCGAGGCCGAGCGCCGCGCCATCGCCGAGGCCCGAGTCCCGCCGCCAGCACCTGGTGCCGGCGCGGTGGCGACCGAGCCCACCCGAGCGCCCACGGACGCGCCCCCGGCGGGCCCAGCCGCCCTGAGCGCCGAAGATCTCGCCGCGCTCCGCGACGATCCGGCCGCCCACGCCCTCCCCGACCCCGCTCCCATCAGCGAGCCCGCTGCGGCGGCGGCCGACATCCCCCGCGCCGTCCTTTCGCCTCCCGATGCGCCCCAGCCCGCGTCACCGCCACCCGCCGCCGAGCGCGTCGCGCCGCCCGTTCAGGAGGGGTCGCCCGGCGCCGATGGCTCCGCCCGCCGCGGCGTCGAGATCTCCGCCAGCTCGGACGCCTCGCTCACGCTGCTGGACCTCGCGATCGCGACCGCCGTGGTCGACCGCGAGCCCGAAGGCGCGTCGAACAGCTTCGACTCCACACCGCCGCTCTTCCTCTGCTACAGCAGCTTCGACCAGCGAAACGAGTCGGCCACGGTGACCCACGTCTGGACCTGGAACGACCGCGAGATGGCCCGAGTCGAGCTGGACGTCGGCAAGAGCCCCAAGTGGCGCACCTGGTCGCGCCAGCGCCTCCAACCCGACCAAGCGGGGCGTTGGTCATGCGAGGTCTTGGGCCCCGACGGCGCGCGCTTGGGAATAGCGCGCGTGACCGTCGGTCGGTGAGGCCGGTGGCGACGCTTCACGTCTGTTTTCTCTGGCACATGCACCAGCCGCCCTACGCGGACCCGCTGACCGGTGCCGTGACCATGCCGTGGGTGCGCCTGCACGCGGTCAAGGACTACACGGACATGGCGTTCGTCTTGGAGGCCATGCCCGGTGCGCGCGTCACGGTGAACTGGGTGCCCTCGCTCTTGGATCAGGTCGAGGGCATCGCCGCGCCCGGCTACGCTGACCGCGAGTCTTTCCTGCGCCTGTCGGTGGCGCCGGTCGAGACCCTCGACGCCGCCGAGCGCGCCACCATCGCCCAGCACTTCTTCAGCCTCAACCACGAGCGCATGCTCGAGCCCTGGCCGCGCTACGCCGAGCTGCGTGCCCGCGCGGCCACCGGTGACCCGCTCCACGACGAGGAGGTCCGCGACCTCCAGGTCTGGTTCAACCTCGCCTGGCTGGGCGCCGACGCCCGCCGCCACCCCACGGCCGAGCGCCTCTTCGCCAAGTCCCGCGGCTTCGACGACGCCGACAAGCTCGCCCTCGCCGAGCTGCACCGCGAGATCTGCGCGGGCGTCATCCCGCGCTGGGCCGCCCTCGCCGCCTCCGGGCGCGTCGAGCTGTCCTGCTCGCCCGCCTACCACCCCATCCTGCCGCTGCTGTGCGACACCCGGCTCGCCCGCGACGCCGACCCCACCTCGCCGCTCCCCCGCGAGCGCTTTCAGCACCCTGGCGACGCCCGCGCCCAGATCCAGCGCGCCATAGCCTCCCACAGCGCCCGCTTCGGCGCGCCGCCTGCCGGCATGTGGCCCTCGGAAGGCTCCGTCGCCGCGCCGGTCGCCGCCGTGGCCGCCGACGCGGGCCTGCGCTGGCTCGCCACCGACGAGGTGCTGCTCGCCCGCGCCCTGGGTCG
>CAZNZH010001040.1:0-1826 GCA_964577445.1 uncultured Myxococcales bacterium | reverse complement strand
CCAAGCTCAAAAAGCTAGTAGCCGCCAAGGAATCCGAGCTGAACAAGCAGTCCAAGGCCAACAAAAAGCCCGCCCTCGGCACTGAGGCCGTCCTAGCCCAAGACCCCCACAGCCACCCCACCACGACGCGCCCGGCCAACCCGGTCAACCCGCGAGTGGCAGCCTCCGACCCCGAAATCCGCAAGGCCCACCTCGGCATCCTCGCCGACTTCCTCCACCTCTACGCCAAGGCCCGCGACAAGTGGAGCAAGGGCAACCGCAGCGTCCGCTTCCCCCGCGGCACCTACCAGCTCTTCCACTCCCACGGCGTACGCCTGGAAGCGGCCCCCACGTAACCTCCCCCGGCGCCGTCTCCCCTTCGATCGCCACCGCCGCGCTCGCCTACTGAAGCGCAAAGGCCCACCTGCGCCCACCACCCCAAAAACCGTCCCGATCCCGCGATCTCACCTCGCCACCCCACCCCAAAATCCCGACTGAACCGCCATTCACCGCCCCCGCCAGCACCTCGCCAGCCCCTCACCGCGCCGAGTCCGAACGCCCCTCAGCCGCTTTCACCTACGATCTCCACCACTTGCGGGCCATCCGTCCGAAATCGTAATATTTTCGGTTCTTTAGCCGGGCCCCGGGAGCGGATCCTCGGGAGTCGCACCTGGCCCAGTCCATCGGCCATCGGGCGTGTCGCGCCGGCTACGCCACGCTCTATGTCCCGGCCCACCAGATGTTCACCGCGCTGAGAGCCGGCCGCGCCGACGGGACCTACGAACGCAAGCTCGCCCGTTACACGAGCCCGGAGCTGCTCCTCATCGACGACCTCGGCCTGCGGACGTTGGTCCACGACGAACCGATGGACCTCTACGAGATCATCCGACAGCGCTATGAGCGAGGTTCCACCGTCATCACATCAAACCGCGACGTCGACGAGTGGTACCCGCTGTTCGGTGACGCGCTCCTCGCCTCGGCCGCCATGGACCGTCTGCTCCACCACAGCCACGCCCTCGTGCTCGACGGCCGGTCCTACCGAACCGCCCGCACGGCGGCGTAGCTCAAGTGTGGTCCGTTGACCCGTCCCCAAATGCGCACCGCGACATGGCCAAACCGCGTCGCGCCGCACTGTGGTTTGTTTACGCGTCCCCGACTGTGGTCCGATGGCCGTCCCTTGACACACCGGGAGGGGATCCTTGATTTTATGTACGGTCTTGACATCTGCCGGTATACTGCCGCACGCTCAGCGGCGGCCGTTGGGTGCTCCGCATGCTCAACGGCGCCAGCAACCGCCGGCTGGAGTGGACATGAAGCACCGCACCCGGATCTTCGCCATCATCGCGACGAGCCTCGGAGTCGCTAGCCATGGTCAGCTACCCGCAGCGGCGGCTACGCCCCCCCTGGAGGTGACGTCAACCGAGGCAGCGCCGCCGGCCCTCTTGGTCGCGCCGACCGACGAGGCGTCCCTTGTTGCGCTCATGAACCGCGCCGGCTGCCTCTTCGCTGCGCCGGCGGCCAAGGCCCTTGCGTGCATCGAGGCGCCGGTGGACATGGGTTTTACGACTATCAAGCTGTTGGGGCTAGACATCAAGGGGACCGTCGTCCAGTCCTTCGTCCTTTACAGTGAAGGGAACACCGGCTTCGACGACGAAGCGCTACGGCTCGACGCCTTCCGCAACGCTAACGCTTGGCTCGCCACGTCTGGCTTCCAGGCCGGAGTCCTTGAAGTGAATTTGGAGGCCGACAAGCCGACGCTCTCGGGGGGGCGGGTGACCGTGAAGTCTGCCGGGGCCGAGTACCAAGGCCTCCTGCCAAGCATCGAGACAGCCACCAAGCCGTCAGGG
>CAZNZH010001039.1:0-1833 GCA_964577445.1 uncultured Myxococcales bacterium | reverse complement strand
CTCGTGGCCCGGCACCGCCTCCAACACGCCGAGGGCGTGCTCCAGGCCGAGGTTTCGGTCCCCCGCCATCAGCGCCGCCCGCGCCGCCACACAGCCCGCCTGGGCCCGCTCGGGCGCGTCCGGCCCCACCCGCGCCGCGTAGCGAAGCGCCAGCTCGCCGTCCCCGGCCGACAGCGCCAGGTGCGCGAGCGCGGTCGCCTCCGCGTCGGCGAAGGCCGCCGCGTCCACAGCGCTCCACAGCACCCGCCTCGCCCGCCCCGGCTCGCCGCACGCCTCCAGCAGCACCGCCGCCAAGCGCTGCGCCACAGCCCCCACCTGGCCCGAGCCCGACGCCAGCGCCACCTTGAGCGCGTGCTCCAAGACGCGCGCCGCCTCCTCCGGCGCGCCGGCGCTCAGCTCCACCTTCGCCAGCAACAGCCGCGCCTCGGTGTCGTCGGGCGCCGCCTCCAAGACCAAGCGCAGATACACCCGGGTCTCGCCGAGATCGCCGCGCTCAAAGGCCTCGCGCGCCAGCCGCAGCCCGGCCCCCCGCGCCCGCTCAGGGCTCCGCGCCGAGAAGAGCAGCCGCTTGTGCAGCGCCACCGCCGCGGCCGGCCCGTCGGCGCGCTCGACCAGCGGGACCAACGCCGCCAGCGCCTCCTCGTGGTCGGGCGAGCGCGCCAGCACGCGCTCGAGCGCGGCCCGCGCCTCAATTGGGTCGGTGGCGCCTAGCAGATCGGCGATCGTGAGGTCGACGGCCACCGCGTCGTCCCGCTCCGCCGCACCACGAAACCGCGCCCCCAACCGCGCGAGCCACGTCGCCGCCGCCTCGGGCTTCCCCCGCGCCACCGCCAGCGCGGCCAGGCCCGCGAGTGCCACCGGATCGTCTGCGGCGACCTCGAGCAGCGCGCGGCACACCCGCTCCGCCTCGTCGTAGAGCACCGGCTGGGTCACCGCGATCCCCACCAGACGCTCGGCGAGGAAGCCCGGCTGCGGCGCCCCGTCCATGGCCCGGTAGATCTCGGAGACCGCGTCCCGCAACGCGCCCGAGGCCAGCAGCTCGTCCACCTGGGGGTGGTGGCGCTTCAGCTCGAGATCCTCGACGAAGCGCGCGAAGGCACCGCGGGCGCCGCCGTCCGCGACCGCCTCCAGGGTCACCACCTCGCCGTGGGCGACGTCGCGCGTGCTGAACGCCGCCACGATGCGCCCTCGCTGCACGCCGACCCCGCGCGTCACCAGCCCGCGCGTCTCCGGCAGCTTCCAGCCCAGGCCCGCCAGACACCACGCCAGGGCCGGTCGCACCGCTCGTACGCGCGCCGTGGTCAGGGTGCGCTCCACCACCAGCGCGGGCGGGATGAGGTCCAGCAGCACCCCCGCCAGCGACGGCCACGGCACCGCCGACACGCCGTACACGTGAAAGCCGTAGATCGACAGCAGAAGCGCCGGCTCCTCGCCAGGGCGTTCGGGCGCTGGGACGAGCCGCGCTCGCGCCGTGAATCGCGCCGCGCCGTGGCGCCCGGACACGACCAGCACGTCGTCGTGGACTCGCACGCTGGTCACCGACGCCGGCCCGCCGCCGCCCGCCGCCGCCCGCTCCGCCAACGCTCGGACGTCCAGCGCCAGCTCGACCGACCACGCGACGCCGCGGTGTCGCCGAAACTGCTCGATGCCCTCTCGGAAATCGAAGGGAAACCCGACGTGCGGCAGGTGGATCACCAGCTCGCCCAGGCTCACGCCGCCGGGCAGCACCGCCCCGCTGAACACCACGCACACCCGCCCGTCCTCGACGCGCAGCGCGCACCCGGGAGCACCGCCGTCGGCGGCGAGCGGCGCGGCGCCGGGCTCGGTGTGGGC
>CAZNZH010001038.1:0-1838 GCA_964577445.1 uncultured Myxococcales bacterium | reverse complement strand
GCAGCGCGTAGGAGACATCGGCCCCAAGCCCCTTGGCCGTGATCCCGCGCGCGTGGAACGAGCTCGTCGCGAAGCTGGCGACCGCGTCCCGGCCGGGCATCGCGGCGACCAGTAGCCGCGCCGCGTCGCCGCAGCGGGTCGCGGGATGCGCGCGGAGCAGCTGGTGCGCGATCGCCGCGGCCGCGGCCGCATCTTCGAGGCTGAACCGCGCGCCGTGTTCGTTCCCGGCGCAGACCAGGACCACGCGCTCGAAGGGGGCCAGGGCGCGCGTCACGGCGCTCACGTTCGCGAGCGCACCAGTGAACACGGCCGCCCGGTCGCCGAGCGCGCAGAGCGCCCGCGTCCCGTTCGACGTGAACAGCACCGCATCGCGCCCGGCCGCCGGCGCCGCGGCCGCGTCCACGGGCGAGTTGCCATAATCGAATCCCGCCGGCGGCAGCGCGTCCACTTCGCCGAGCAGCAACGCGCCCTGCTCCGCGGCAAGGCGGCGGGCCGCCCCGATGTCATCGACAGCGGTGAGCCGGCGCAGCCCCGCCCCAAACAGCGCCGCGATCGTCGTCGTCGCCCGCAGCTGGTCGATGACCACGAACGCATCCGCGTCCATCCGGGCGGCCTCGGCCGGCAACAGGGCAACATCCAGCAAGCGCATCGCCACCCAGAATCGCACGCCAGGGCCGTTCCTGCGCGCGCAGCCCACGGCTTCCCGCGCGGTAGGTGGCCGCCGCGAAGCGCTTCACCCCGCACGCTCCGGCGAGAAGATGAAAACTGGCAACCGCGGGAGATGCCACCGCGCAGCGCTTCACCCGGCACATCCCGGCGAAAATCGGAAATCGAAAATCGAAAATCAACCACCTCCCAATCGCCAATCGACAATCGTCAATCGTCAATACCGGGGCGCCCCGCGCCCCCCGGTGCTATGCTTCCCCCAATGGATTCCCGCCCGGTTGGCGTCTTCGATTCCGGCGTCGGCGGCCTCAGCGTGCTTCGCCACTTCCAGCGGCTCGCCCCCAACGAGCGGGTCATCTACTTCGCCGATACCGCCTACTTTCCCTATGGCCCGCGCCCGCCCGCGGAAGTCCGCAAGCGCGCCTTCGCCATCGTCGACCGCCTGATCCGCAGCGACGTGAAGATGGTTATCGTCGCCTGCAACACCGCCTCCGCGAGCGCGATCGCCGACCTGCGCCAGGTGTTCCCGGTGCCGTTCGTCGGCATGGTCCCCGGGGTGAAGCCCGCCGTGCAGAGCTCGGCCTCAGGCTGCGTCGCCATCCTCGCGACCAGCGGCACGCTCGACGGCGACCTCTACCAGCGCGTCGTCGACGAATTCGGCCGCTCGACGCGGGTCATCAGCTGCCACGGCGACGGGCTGGCGGACCTCGTCGAGCACGGCAAGGCCGGCACGCCCGAAGCCCGCGCCGCCGTCCGCGCGTCGCTCACCAGCGCGATCGAAGCCGGCGCCGACACGGTCGTCCTCGGCTGCACCCACTACCCGTTCCTCGAAGCCGACATCCTGGGCGAGTTCCCGGGCGTGCGCCTGGTCGATACCTCGGAGGCGGTGGCCCGCCGGGCGGTGCAGGTGCTCGCCGAGTCGGACCTCGCCGCTCCGCCGGACCAGGCCGGCCAGCTCGGGCTCATCGTCTCGGGCGACCGCGAGCAGTTTCGCGCGGCGATGGCCGCGCTCGGATTCGAACCACGCAGCGAGGAGGTCCCGGCATGACCACGTATGTCCAGCGGCTCGCCGAGCGCAGCAGCCAGGCCGGGTCGTTCGTCTGCGTCGGGCTCGACCCCGACTTCCGCCGCACGCCGGTCGAGGATGTCGCGCGCTACAACCGCATGATCAT
>CAZNZH010001037.1:0-1841 GCA_964577445.1 uncultured Myxococcales bacterium | reverse complement strand
ATCTCGGGCGGGCGATTCATCTACCACCTGGCGGAGGCGGGCGGCGGGCTGGTCGGCGCGGTTGGTGTGCGCGATGGGTGCCACGTGTACCACCTGTTCGTGGGGGAGGGTTGGCAGGGCCGGGGCGTGGGTGGCGCGCTGTGGCGGGTGGCTCGGGGGTGGGCCGAGGGCCGAGGCGCGGTTGAGCGGTTCACGGTGAACGCGTCGGTGGGGGGCGGTGCCGGTGTACGCGCGGTTGGGGTTTGTGGCGGCGGGGGAGGTTGCGCGGGTGCATGGGGTGGTGTTTGTGCCGATGGTGCTGGTGTGCGGGGAAGTTCCACGCCCTTGATGCGCCGTCGGAGGGGAGCGGCCGCGCACGCAGCGAAGCGATCGCTTCTTCTCGGCGCGTAACTATAAGCGATCGCTTCACAAGCTTGTATGAAAAGAAGCGATCGCTTATCATTGACTCCAGGCAACGCCTCCGTATTCCGAGGAATCATGGCGCGAACGACCGGAACGTACGAGCGAAGCACCGTCGCGGGCGAGTCGGTCGATGCCTTCATCCCGCACGAGCTGCCGCCACGAGACCCTCCGCTCGACCTCGACGGGAACCTCGCTGCGCTGCTGGCCCAGGCCAACGAGCGGCTGCGCCTGCTGGAGCTCGCGGGAGACCTCGTCCCGTCAGTTGAGTGGTTCGTTTACGCGTTCGTCCGCAAAGAGGCTGTCCTCTCCGCACAGATCGAGGGCACTCAGGCCACCTTGATGGACCTCCTCGAGGTGGAGGCTTCGGGCGAGGCGCCCATCGACGCCGACGTCGAAGAGGTCTGTGGCTACGTCGACGCGCTGACCTTCGCCTGGGACCACCTCGGCCGCGCAGACGGCCTGCCGCTGTCGATGCGGCTCTTGTCCGACACTCACGCGCGGCTGCTCAGGGGCGCACGCGGTGCCCAAAAGCAGCCCGGTGAGGTTCGCCGCTCGCAGAACTGGATCGGCGGGACCCGGCCAGGCAACGCCGCCTTCGTCCCACCCCCACCGCATCGCCTGGACGCCCTGCTCAGCGAATTCGAGCGCGCCATCCACGACGAGAGCGACCTCCCGCCACTGGTTCGCGTGGGGCTGCTGCACGTGCAGTTCGAGACGCTGCACCCCTACCTGGACGGCAACGGCCGGCTGGGACGCCTACTCATCGCGCTGCTGCTCCGGCATTGGGGCCTGCTGACCCGACCGCTGCTGTACCTGAGCCTGTTCCTCAAGGCGCATCGCCAGGAGTACTACCGCCGCCTCATCGCGGTCCGCGAAGACGGCGACTGGGAGGCGTGGCTCGCCTTCTTCCTTGAGGGCGTCGCAGTCGTCGCCGACGAGGCCGTCGCGACCGCCCGCGGCCTCCACCTCATCGTGAGCGAGAGCCGCGACCGACTCCTCGCCCACAACGACGCGACCATCTTCAGCCTCCGCCTCTTCGAACTCCTCCCCGACCACCCGATTCTCACCGTGAACCGCGTGGTCGAGCTCCTCGCCTGCTCGCGCCCCGCCGCGGGGAAGGCAGTTCGAGTGCTCGAGGCCGCCGGCATCATGCGAGCGCTCGACGAGCGCACGAAGAACCGGACGGTGGTGTTCGAGGAGTACCTGGCGCTGCTGAGGCAAGGGACGGAGCGGGCGTCGTGATCGCGCACGTGGTGGCGAACAGGTCGACGGGGCTTTGTGCTGGTGCGGAACGGCTGTGGCGCACCCTTGGCGCGGCACGGGCGTAGTGGCTGCCCGCCGTAGTACGCGCTCACGTGCAAAGTGCGGGGTTCAGGAACCTCTTCTTCGCGGACTTCACGTGAGAGTCCGAAGATCCGCTCGAAGATCCCGAAGATCCG
>CAZNZH010001036.1:0-1843 GCA_964577445.1 uncultured Myxococcales bacterium | reverse complement strand
ATCGTCAACTGGGCTTCGGCGATGCGGTCACGGGTGCGGGTGCAGCTCGGGGATAATGCCGGTGCCCTCAGCGACGCGGAAAGGGTACCTGCCGGCTTCGTGAAGTATGCGACGTATGACGCGACACCTGGACGGCGTCAGAACCGCGTCTACACTCAGAATCTTCTCGGTCGATTCGCGTCGCTCCATCCGAGCTACCGCAACCTTCAGGTGAACGGCGTGCCTGATACCCGCTTGCAGGCCTATGACACCGGCCAACAAGGCCATGACGGCGGAACGCAGGTCTGGGCCATCCGAGGTCGGTTCGCGAATGCGGCAGAGCCGATTCCGATCGCATCGTGGGAGGAAGCGCAGTTGATCATCGCGGAGATCAAGGGCGGCCAGGAGGCTGTCGCTGCGATCAATCGGCTGAGGGACATAGCAGGGTTGCCTCAATTCAATAGCGCCGATCCCGCCGAGATCCGAGCGACGCTGCTCGAGGAGCGTCGGCGGATACTCTTCGGGCAGGGGCAGCGGATCTCCGATCTCCTCCGCTTCCCGGAGCTTGAATTCGAGCAGGGTACGAATCACAAGAACCAGCCGTACTACGCGGGCAATACCTGCCTCCCGCTGCCGCTGGCAGAGAAGAACACAAACCCGAATCTGTAGTCGTATACACGGCTGGCGCAGGCCAGGCGGCCCGCGCCGACGAGACGGGCGATTGTTGTGACCTCGGAAGCCGGCGGGCCGTGTCGCGCCGCCGTCCTTCACAAGACCAACCCTCCTGCCGGGTGGAGCGATGAACAGCAAGTCCAACATTCAGATAGCTTCGCACAAGAAGCTGCTTCTCAATGCCGCTGTCGTGGCATTGGCCACGATCTCCCTTCCTTCGACCCCCTTTGCGCAGTCGCCTAGCACGGCGGCCGAGACTGGTGGGCGGAAGGAGGTTGGGCGGTTGAACAAGATCATCGAGAACTTCGAGAACGGGAGGGTCAGCTTCGGCGGGGAATCATGGATTCTGCTGCCGGATGGCGAGCACGACGTCTTCGGGACGATCAAGCTGCAGCCTGCCATGGCCGACAACTTCGACCAGGCTACGGGCCGCTTCAAGTTGACGCCCGGCGTCCGCATCGGCATGGAAGCCGGCCACCAGGAAAAGCACGTCGTCAAGCAGTACCTGGATGCCGGCATGATGGTCCTGATCCTTCCGCAGTCGGAGACGCCGGCGCAGGTGAGGGATTTCCTCAAGTCGATGCGGTATCCGCCTCAGGAGAATGGGAAGTGGTTCGGCGGGGAGCCAGTCGGGCATCGAGGATGGGCGCCGACCGCGGCCGCGCGCTACTGGGGCGTCGATATGGACACGTATATGCGCAAGGCAGACCTCTGGCCGCTGAATCCCGAGGGCGAGCTGCTGGCCTGCGCGCTCCTCGAGACCAAGTCGCAGATCGAACACATTGAGGAGCTTCTCGAGGTTCCTGGCCTCGGCTGCGTGCTGATCGGCACGATGGACATGACGATGAACTACGGGCTCGGGACGCCGGCCCCGTCCGGAAACCACCCGACGATCCTGGCCGCGGTCGAGCGCGTGGCGAGGGCGTGCGAGGCACACCATGGGCGCGGAGGCAAGGTGATCTGCGGAGCGTACCAGACCCCGCACGGCCTTGCACGCAACATCGAGGAATTCGGCTTCATGATGTTCACGGGTGGTCGTGGCAATCCTCCCTACACCGGCGACCGGTCGTGAGGCTTCACGGGGATGCAAGCGGTGGCCGTGGAAGTCACCAGTCAATCGCCAATCAGTGCTCCGGCGGGCGTGGTGATCTTCCATCGCTGATGCCAGTCGCGAAACCGGAATAGTTAGGAT
>CAZNZH010001035.1:0-1847 GCA_964577445.1 uncultured Myxococcales bacterium | reverse complement strand
TTCACCGAGCTGTAGCCGCCGGCCGCCTGGATGCGGTCGAGGGCGCGCCGGTCGACCATCAGGTCTTTGATGACCGGGAACGCCGCCGCTCGCCACGGCTCCAGCACCAGCGTCTGCCCGCTCTTGAACGTGCGCATGTGCAACTGACAGACCGTCGTGCCCTTCTTCGGCCCGTGCGCCTGCCCGTCGATCATGAACCCGCAGGACCCGCAGATCCCCTCGCGGCAGTCATGCTCGAACATGACCGGGTCTTTGCCCTCGCCGACCAGCCGCTCGTTGAGGATGTCGAGCATCTCAAGAAACGACGCCTCTTCCGGCACGCCGTCCATCTTGTGACGCTCAAGCCTCCCGGCGTCGGCAGGACCGTTTTGGCGCCAGACCTCGAGCGTCAAGTCGAGCTTCTTGTCGGCCATTACTTGTAGCTCCTCGTCGACGGCATGACGTACTCGAAGACCAACGGCTCCTTGTGGAGCACCGGGTCCGAACCCACACCGGTAAACTCCCAGGCGCTGGCGTGCTGCTGCGTCTCATCTTCGCGCTGCGCCTCGCCCTCCGCGGACTGGTGCTCCTCGCGGAAGTGCCCGCCGCACGACTCGTTTCGCGTCAGGGCGTCGCGCGCCAGAAGCTCGGCGAACTCCATGAAGTCCGCGACCCGCAGCGCCTTCTCCAGCTCGGCGTTCGCCTCGCCCGGCTTGCCCACGATGCGCAGATCCCTCCAGAACTCCGCCCGCATCGTCTTGACCTGCGCGATGGTCTCCGTCAGCCCCGCCGCGGTGCGCGACATGCCGACCTTGTCGAGCATCAGCAAGCCCAGCTCGCGGTGGAAGCTGTCCGGCGAGCGCTTCCCGCCGATGGCGAAGAGCTGCTCGATACGCGCCTCTACCTGCGCCACCGCCTGCTTGCACACGTCGGCGTCCGGGCTCAGCGTGGCCGGCTTCGCGGTCGCCAGGTAATCCGGCACCGTATACGGCGCCACGAAATACCCGTCCGCCAGTCCCTGCATCAGCGCGCTGGCGCCCAGGCGGTTTGCGCCATGGTCGGAGAAGTTCGCCTCGCCCAGCACGAAGAGCCCCGGCAGGTTCGACATCAGGTTGTAGTCCACCCACAGCCCGCCCATGGAGTAGTGCGGCGCCGGGTAGATCTTCATCGGCACTTCGTAGGGGTCCTCGCCCGTGATGTTCGCGTACATATCGAAGAGGTTGCCGTAGCGCCCCTCGATGCTGGCGCGCCCATCGGTGGCGATCGCGTCCCGGAAGTCCAGGTACACGGCGCGCCCGGTCGCGCCCACGCCGCGCCCCTCGTCGCACACGTACTTCGCGTTTCGCGAGGCCACGTCGCGCGGCACCATGTTGCCGTAGGTGGGGTACTTGCGCTCGAGGTAGTAGTCGCGCTCAGCGTCGGGGATCTCATTGGCCGGCCGCTTGTCGCCCGCCTTCTTCGGCACCCACACGCGCCCCGAGTTGCGCAAGCTCTCCGACATCAGCGTGAGCTTCGACTGCCAATCGCCGTGCTCGGGGATACACGTCGGGTGAATCTGCGTGTAGCAGGGGTTGGCGAAGTAAGCGCCCCGCTTGTGCGCCCGCCACGTCGCCGTGACGTTGGACTTCATCGCGTTGGTCGACAGGTAGAAGACGTTCGAGTAGCCGCCGGTGCACATCAGCACCGCGTGGCCCGTGTGCGCCTCGAGCTTCCCGGTCAGCAGGTCGCGACAGACGATCCCGCGCGCCTGCCCGTTGTCGATGATGAGATCCAGCATGTCGCGGTACGGGAAGAGCGTCACCCGCCCGAGATCCACCTGACGCATCCACCCGGCCTACGCGCCCAGCACGAGCTGCTGCACCGTCAGC
>CAZNZH010001034.1:0-1860 GCA_964577445.1 uncultured Myxococcales bacterium | reverse complement strand
CTCGCGCTCACCCGCTCGCGCCGCGACCCCAGCCGCTCCGCCAGCGCGGTAGACCGCGCGTGGTGCGGCGCGATGTGGTGGACGGCGCCCCACAGGCGCCAGCACCGTGTCCGGGCGGCGCTGGTAGTGCTCGATTTCATAGGGAAATTCTGGCTCCTCAAGGGGCCAGAGCACCCGCTGCGCGCGCGAATCGCTGAGGTGGTGCACCGTCAGCATGGGTTTTCCAGCCAGCGTTCGCGCCGCGGGCAGGTCTTGGGCGAGCGAGCCGGCGTCTGGGAGCGAGCCGGCGTCTGACCGCCATACCCCGCTTCGCTTCCCCGCGCGCAGGCGCGCTCGCGGGCGAATCGACGTCGCCGCGCTGTGCAGCCGAGGCCTTTCGACCCAGCCCCCCGCTCTCATCCAGCACCCGACCCCTTTTCGAGATCGCGCCCGGCGCCCGTCTCTGTCAAGCTGCCCGACGAAGCCCGCAGCCGCTGCGCAGCAGACCACCTCCTGGAGGGACCCCATGGACTCACTGACCCACGATTATCCCGCCACGTTGCTGGCCGAGCGCGAGGCGCCGTGCCTGTCGCTCTATCAACCGACCCACAGGCAGCACCCCGACAACGTCCAGGACTCGGTTCGCTTTCGCAACCTCGTCAAGGTGTTGGCCGCGTCGCTGCGCGCGAAGTACCCGGCGCGCGACATACCGGCCTTGCTGCGCCCCTTCGAGGTGCTCGCCGAAGATTACGAGTTCTGGAACCACAGCGGCGACGGGCTGGCCGTTTTAGGTGCGCCGGGTTTCTTTCGGGTCTACCGGTTGCAGCGGCCGGTCGCCGAGCTGGCGGTTGTCGCCGACAGCTTCCATGTCAAGCCGCTGATGCGCATCATGCAGTCGGCTGACCGCTACCAGATCCTCGGCTTGAGCCGAAGCGCGTTCAAGGTGTTCGAGGGCAACCGCGACGCGCTGGATGAGCTGCCGCCGATCGCTGGCGTGCCGCAGACCGCCGTGGAGTTGCTGGGCAAGACCCCGGACGCCCGGGAGGGCGCTCACCGCACCCACGGGCCCGAGGGCGTCACCGGCACGAGCCGCCACGGCACCGACGTCAGGCAGGACGCCCAGGACCGCGACACCGAGCACTTCTTCCGCGCCGTGGACGCGGCGGTGCTGAAACACTGCTCGCAGCCGTCGGGGCTGAGCTTGATCCTGGCGGCGCTGCCGCAGCACCACCACCTGTTTCGCGCCGTCAGCACCAACCCGTCGTTGATGGATGAAGCGATCGACGTCCATCCGGATGCGCTGTCATCGGACGCGCTGCGCGAGCGCGCCTGGCAGGTCGTGCTGCCCCACTACCTGAAGCGGCTGGCCGGGTTCGTCGAGGCGTTCGGCGCCGCCGCCTCGAGCGGCCGCGGCGCCGACGACCTGCCAGGCATCGCCAAAGCCGCGGTCGCCGGGCGCGTGGAGACGCTCCTGATCGAGGCCGACCGCCTGTCTCCCGGTCGCATCGACGACAGCAGCGGCGCGATCACGACCGCGGATCTGGCCCACCCGGAGGTCGATGACGCGCTCGATGATCTGGGCGAGATCGTCCTGAAGAAGGGGGGCGAGGTCATCATCGTCCCCAGCGACCGTATGCCGACCGACTCCGGCGCTGCCGCGATCTACCGCTTCTGATGAGCGGCTCCGCCAGCCTCCACGCGCTGCTCGTCGACGACGACGAGCTGGTGCAGGTGTGCCGCGATCTGCCCGAATCCGCGTGCCGCGAGCAGCCGCGCAACTACGGCGTGCACATCCTGTCGCTGAGTCTGACGAAGGTCGGCGAAGGGCTGGCCGATCCCAAGCTCGTGCTCGCCTGGTTGCTCGACGCCATCGGCACGCCG
>CAZNZH010001033.1:0-1860 GCA_964577445.1 uncultured Myxococcales bacterium | reverse complement strand
CTTATGACGTGCCGCGCGAGGGCTCGCGGCGGGTGCCCTTTTCGGGCGAGCTGTATATCGAGCGCGAGGACTTCGCGGCCCAGCCGCCGCCGAAGTGGCACCGCCTGGCGCCGGGGCGCGAGGTGCGGCTGCGCTATGGGTACCTGATCACCTGCGACGAGGTGGTGCGCGACGCGGCGGGCGAGGTGGTGGAGCTGCGGTGCAGCTACGACCCGGCGAGCCGCGGCGGGGAGGCGCCGGACGGGCGGCGGGTGAGGGGCACGCTGCACTGGGTCTCGGCGGCGCAGTCGGTGCCGGCGGAGGTGCGGCTCTATGAACCGCTGCTCGCGGTGGCGAAGCCCGATGGCGACCCGGACAAGGACCTCTCCGACTACATGAACCCCGACTCGCTGGTGGTGCTGACCGGCGCGCGGGTCGAGCCGTCGCTGGCGGCGGCTGAGGGCGGCGAGCGCTTTCAGTTCGAGCGGCAGGGGTATTTCATCGCCGACGCGGTGGACTCGAAGCCGGGGGCGCTGGTCTTCAACCGCATCATCGGGCTGCGCGACTCGTGGGCGAAGATCGCCTCAGCGGACGACGAGGACGAGGCGGCAAAAAGCGAGGCGGCGCCTGTCGAAAAGACGAGCTCAGAGCCGCGACGGCAGAAGCGGACGCGGGCCGACGAGCGGGCGGAGGCGCGGGCGGCGGACCCGGCGCTGGCGGCGCGGATGGCGCGGTATGTGGGCGAGCTGGGGCTGAGCGAGGGCGACGCGGACGTGCTGACGGGCGAGGCGGCGGTGGCTGACTTCTTCGAGGCGGCGTTGGCGGCGCACCATGAGCCGGCGAGTGTGGCGCGGTGGACGACCAACGAGGTGCTGCGCGAGCTCAAAGAGCGCTCGGTGGCGGCGCTGCCCTTTGACGGGGCGGCGCTGGGGCGGCTGGTGGCGCTGGTGGACGCGGGGGCGATCTCGGCGGGCGCGGGCAAGGAGGTCTTCGCCAAGATGGTGGCCGAGGGCGGCGAGCCGCAGGCCATCGTCGACGCGCTGGGGCTGGCGCAGGTGAGCGACGCGGCGGCGCTGCGGCCGGCGGTGGACGCGGTCATCGCGCAGCACGGGGCCGAGGCCGAGCGCTACCGCGGCGGCGAGTCGCGGCTGCTCGGGTTTTTCGTAGGCCAGACCATGAAGGCGACGGGGGGCAAGGCCAACCCGGCGCAGGTGCGGGCGCTGGTCGAGGAGCGGCTGAAGGCGGGCGCGTCGTGAGGGTCCTGCTCTTCGCAAACGGCCCGGTGGCGGCGGCGCTGGCCGGGTGGCTGCGCGAGACGGGCGCCGACCTCGTGGGGGCGGTGGTGCATCCCGAGGGGCGGCGGGCGGCGGGCGAGGCGCTGCTACAAGCGCTGGCCCTGCCGCCCGAGCGCGTCTTCGACGGCTCGACCCTGGACACGCCCGCGACCTTGGAGGCCATCGCAGCGCTCGCCCCAGATCTCGGCGTGTCGCTCTACTTCGGCTACATCCTCAGGCGCCCGCTGCTGGACCTCTTGCCGCGCGGCGTCGTGAACCTGCACCCGTCGCTGCTGCCCCACGGCCGCGGCGCCTACCCGAACGTCTGGGCCATCGTCGAAGGCACGCCGGCCGGCGCGACGCTCCACTGGGTCGACGAGGGCGTCGACACCGGCGATATTGCAGCGCAGCGCGAGGTGCCAGTCGAGCCGTGGGACACGGGCGAGACGCTCTACCGAAAGCTCAACGAGGCGGCCATCGCCCTCTTCCGCGACTCCTGGCCCGCGCTGGCAGCCGGCACCCTGCCCCGCACCCCCCAACCCGCGGGCGCTTACCAAGCCCACCGCGTCAAAGACGTCGCCCCCATCGACGAAATCGACCTCGACGC
>CAZNZH010001032.1:0-1861 GCA_964577445.1 uncultured Myxococcales bacterium | reverse complement strand
GTCGCACTGCGACGAGGCACGCGGCTCCGGCGTCGCAGCGCGACGCCATGCCTGGAGACATGGGCTTCAGCCCACGAACCTGGACCGGTCACGCAGTCGGCCTGGTGTCGGCACGCCCGGGACCACCAGCCGGACGATTCTCCCGTCGTAACTGCTCACCTACGCAGATCGGCGTTATGGTAAATTCGCGGGCCTGATGGACCGCGACGAGCTGCTGGCGCTGGACAAGGAAGTCCTGGTCGATCTGATCCTGCGCCTGCACGAGCGGGTGGCCGCGCTGGAGGCCGGGGTCGGCCGCCCGCCGAAGGGGCCGGGCAACTCGTCGGTCCCGCCGTCGGCCGGGTACAAGCCGAATCGGGCCGAGCGGCGGAAGAAGAAGCGTGGGCCGAAGAAGGGGCACCAGGGGCTCAGTCGGCGGCGCGCCGCCCCGGACGTGGTCGTGCGCTGTCGGCCGACGGCGTGTCGCGGATGCGGGGTGGTCCTCGCGGAGGCCGGGCAGCGGCGGGTGCGACGCAGCCAGGTGGTCGAGTTGCCGGAACTGCGGCCGGTGGTGATCGAGGCGTGGGTGTACGCCGCCCGGTGTGCAAGTTGCGGCGAGCGGACGGTCGGCGAGGCGCCGGCCGGGCTGGAGCCGGCCCGGACGTTCGGGCCGCGCGTCGAGGCGCTGCTCGGGTACCTGCACCACGGCCACCACCTCTCGCACGAGCGGCTGGTCGCCGTGTGCGAGAGCGCCTTCGGGCTCCGGATCAGCGAGGGCGCGATCGCGGCGGCCCTGGCGCGGCTCGCGACGCGGGCGGAGCCCGAGGTGGCCGCCATCCGCGAGGCCGTGCGGGCGAGCCCGGCCATCAACTCGGATGAGACCGGGGTGCGGGTGGACGGGCGGAACTGGTGGCACTGGGTGTTCCAGACGCCGACCGCGAGCTACCACGTCATCGCGCCAAGCCGGGGTGCCGACGTGGTGACCGGCTTCCCGGGCGACGCGCGCCCCGAGGTCTGGGGCTCCGACGCCTTCCCGACCCAGTTCGCGGCCCCGGCCACGCAGCACCAGCTCTGCCTCTCGCACCAGATCCGCGACCTGACCTACGCCGTCGAGGTCGACGGCCCGGACGGCGCGGGGTGGGCGCGCGACCTGCGCCACGTCTTCAGCCGGGCGCTGCGTCTCTATCGCGAGCGCAGCAAGGTCACGCCCGCGACGTTCGCCAACCGTCGGGTCCGGATCGAGCGCGCGGCCGACCGGCTGATCTTCGGCTTCCCGATCGGCGTCGGCGAAGCCTGGCAGCTCCAGAAACGGTACCGCCGCCACCGCGCCAAGCTGCTCGTCTGCCTGCACCGCGACGACGTCGAGCCGACCAACAACAGCTCCGAGCGCGACCTCCGGAACAGCGTCATCCACGACAAGGTCACCGGCGGCTACCGATCGCGACGCGGCGCCCAGCAGGGCGCCATCTTCGCCACCCTCCTGACCACCGCCCGCAAGCTCGGCCACAACGCCTACCAGCGCCTCTGCGCCATCGCCGGTCCCTCACCGCTCCATGCCGCCGGCATGGCTACCTGAGCAGTTACCACCGGAGAAACACGTCGGCTCGTCCGGGGAGGAAGGCGTGAAGAGAGTGACGGTAGAGGAGTGCGCGGCCCTCGACGCCGCCGACCTCGCGAGGCAAGGCGGGCTTCGGGCAGGAAACCTGACCATCATCTCGTGGGGGCAGTCAGGTCAACTTGCCGGGATGATCGGCGCTGTGGCTGACGGGAACGGCGGCCTGCTGGTCGCCTACACGACCAGTTCCGAGTCGACCGGAGCCGAGGCCGAAGATCACTACCGCCTGGTGGCGGTTCAGGTGCCATCGGCGGTCGGTTTGCACTG
>CAZNZH010001031.1:0-1864 GCA_964577445.1 uncultured Myxococcales bacterium | reverse complement strand
ATCCAGCCCATCGTCTTGGAGATGGCGAGCGATGAGGTCTGCGTGCCGCTGGTGCTGACCCGCATCGCCGCGCAGCCCGATATGCCGGTGAAGGTCTGGGTGTTTGGGGCCGCCCGCGCCGTCCCGACCAACTGGTACAACGTCGTCGTCAACGACAAGAAGATCGACTGGCTGGGCTACGGCGCGAACTACGCCGAGGTCGCCAAGCAGGCGGTCGATGACGCGGCGGGGCACGGGTTCATCACCGAGTTCGCGGGCGAGCACGCGCTGGGCAAGCGGTTGTGGAGCCCGGAGCGCTATCAGACCGCCGCGCTGGCGACGCTGACCGACCCGGCGCAGTTCCTCGACGCGATGCTGAGCCAGGGGTTCCCGCGCGACGCGCAGATTCAGGCGTTGATCCGCAAGCACATGCCGATGCCGGCGGCCGACGCGCTGCCCGAGGACTGTAAAGAGGAGGCGGCGTTCTACACGTGGAACAAAGAGACCTGCTTGGAGCTGCTGGCCCCGGGGGCTTTCGACGCCACGAAGTTCGCCGACGACCTGGAAGACCGCGTCGTCTTGCCGCTCCGGGACGCCCAGGCCCAGGTCGACGCGCACCCGTACCTGACGCGGCTTTACACGACGGTCTCGCCCGACGAGATGACCCGGGACCCGATGTTCGCGCTCAACGCGGAGCTTCCCGACGTGTCGAACGTGCACCGCGCGGCGGCTGAGGGCACCTGCGACGACAGCGGGATGGGCAGTGGCATGATCAGGGACATCACCATCACCCTGAGCTCGGGCGAGACGATCTTCATCGCCGGACCCATCAATCAGTGGGGCGGCGACTACGTTTTTGCCGACCCGGCGCCCGGGGAGGCCGCCGCGGCGCGCATCGAGCGGCTCGCCCCCACGGGCCCGCCCACGCTGGTGGCGCTCAGCGACGTGAAGGCCACCGAGGCCGCGATCGAGGCGAAGGACTCGACCTACCTGTCCCTGGACGGCACCAAGGCGGTGGTGACGCCGCCCCCGGCGACGCTGCCGGTGACCGGCGGGGTGAGCGGCGGGACCGGATGCGCTGGCGGCGGCTCGGGCGGCGGGCTGCCCGTGACCCTGGCGCTGGTCGCGCTGCTCGGCGCGGCGGCCGCCTCCCGCCGCCGGAGCGCGCGCTGAGCCCGCACCGCGTCCAGGCGCCGTCGGGGCTCGCGGAGGCCGCCACGGCGCTGCGCGAGGCCAAGCACATCTTGGTGCTGACGGGCGCTGGGGTGTCGTCGGAGTCGGGGATCCCGACCTTCCGCGGGGCCGACGGTCTCTGGGAGGGGTTTCGCGCTGAGGATCTCGCCACGGTGGACGCCTTCGAGCGTGACCCCGAGCGGGTCTGGCGCTGGTATCGCTGGCGCCGCGCCACCTACGGCGGCTGCCTCCCCAACCCGGCGCACCACGTGCTGGCGCGCATGGAGGACCACTACGATGAGTTTCTGCTGGCGACCCAGAACGTCGACGGCCTGCACCGCCGGGCGGGCAGCCGGCGCCTGGTCGAGATCCACGGCACGGTCGACGTCATCCGGTGCAGCCGCTGCTCAGAGCGCGCGCCGTGGCCAGCCGACGGCCCCGAATCCACCGCGCTCGTCCCGCGCTGCGCGGCGTGCGGCGGCCTGATGCGCCCGCACATCCTGTGGTTTGGCGAGACCTACTGGCCGGGCGTGCTCGAGGTCTGCCGCGACGCCGCGGAGTCCGCCGACGTCGTCCTGGTCGCGGGCACCTCGGCGACGATCTGGCCGCCCGCCGCCTTGGCGCTGCACGGCCAGCGCGCCGGGGCGACGCTGATCGACGTCAACCCCGAGCGGACCCCGATCTCCGAGGCCGCGGACCTGCACCTCGCGGG
>CAZNZH010001030.1:0-1865 GCA_964577445.1 uncultured Myxococcales bacterium | reverse complement strand
GCTCGTGATCGTGGAGGAAGCGCCGGCCCAGGCCGCTTTGCGGGCGTTGCGCGGCGTCTACTTCGACTGCGGCGCCCGAGATCAGTACGCGATTCACTACGGCACCCGCGCCCTGGCCGACCGCCTCGTGGCCCTCGATATCCCCCATCGTCACGAGGAATTCGACGACGACCACAGCGGCGTCGACTACAGAATGGACCGCTCCCTGCCCTTCCTTTACAGGGCGATTGCGGGAGATGATTCAGCGGCGTCGTGACCTCCGGGGAGGAACTCATGCGCTGCCGTTTTGACCGGGTGTCGCTCTTGGTGTTGGGGCTGGCGCTCCTCGCGCCGACGCCCGCCCGGGCCGAGTCCATCGTCTGCCCGCCCGACACCCGGCTTCAGGGTGAGCCGCCGCCGGTCGGCCGCGAGCAGTGGTGCGAGCTGTTGGACGTGGACGCGGCGGTGTTCTTGCGCCACGGGCCCTCGGTGGAGTGGTACCCAAACCGCGTCAAGCGCTCCGTCGGCAGCTACTCCCGCGGGCGCCTCGACGGCGTGTGGCAGACGTGGCACGAGGACGGCACGCCCTACCTGGAGGCGACCTATCGCGCGGGGGTGCTCCACGGGCGCTTCCGCCAGCGCGAAGCCACCGGCGAGGTGCTCGAGGGGATGTACGTCGAGGGCAAGGCGATCGGCCTGTGGACCACCCGCGACCCCAACGGCCAGGTGCTGGCCAAGGGCGGCTACCAAGGCGGAGAGCGGCACGGCGAGTGGACGATGGTCATCGACACCGAGGGGCGGACGCTGACTGGGCGGTACGTGCGCGGCAAGCGCGAGGGCGAGTTCACGATCGCGACGGCGGACGGCACGCCGGTCGCGCGCGGGGCGTTTGACGGCGAGGACCGGACCGGCGAGTGGTCCGAGTTCGACGAGCGGGGTAAGCTCCTGGCGCGCGGGCCCTACGTCGAGGACGTGCGCTCGGGGGTGTGGACGATCTTCGGCACGGACGGCAAGCCGTCGGCGCGCGGGCCTTACCAAGACGGGGCGCGGGCGGGCGAGTGGACGCTCTTTCTCGACGACGGCGGGCGCGCGACCGGGGCGATGGCGGGCGAGGCGCGGGTCGGCGAGTGGCGCCACGTCAACGCCGCCGGGCGGCTGGTCGCGAGCGGACCCTACGTCAACGATTTACCTGATGGCGACTGGGCGTTTTACGGGGCCGACGGGGCCGTGGTGGCGCGGGGGCCCATGCGCGAGGGCGAGCGTCACGGGGCGTGGATCGAGGCGCGCGGCGACGGCCGCGAGGTGTCGGGCACGTACGAGCGCGGCGTGCGCGGGGCCGACTGGCAGGTGAGCGCGGGCCCGCCTCAGTTGCCCAAGGCGCGCGCTGCCGGACCCTCGGCGCGATCGAAGGCGCGCGGCCCCCAGTAGCCTCGGGCCCGCGTCCTGCGCGGCGCGGCACGGGCGGCCGTCGCTCAGCGGTAGGTGCCCATGATGTAGGCGTTGAGGTCTCGGATGGCCACGTGCTCTTCGGTGCGGAGGGCGTTGACGATGTCGCCGATCGACACCATGTCCTCCGGGCGACCGGCGCGCATGATCGGCAGGTGCCGGATCCGCCGCTCGGTCATGACGCTCATGGCGCGGCCCAGATCGTCGGTGCCGAGCCCGACGATGACCTCGCGGATCATGACGTCGCCGACTCGGCCCGTGTCGAGGTCCGTGCGCGCCGCGATGACCCGCATGATGTCGCGCTCCGACAGGATGCCGACCAGCGCCGCCCGCTTGTCCACCACGACCAGCGCGCCGATTCGGTGCTCGCACAGCAGCTCGACGGCGCTGCGCAGCGTCGTCTCCGCGGTGGTGGTGACGAGCGCGCGCGAACGGTTCCT
>CAZNZH010001029.1:0-1872 GCA_964577445.1 uncultured Myxococcales bacterium | reverse complement strand
CGAGCTTCATCGCCGCGCCATCGACTACGTGGCCGCGACCTGGGAGATCGCCATCCCCGGGGCGGTCCGTCACCCAGGCGACATCTGCGAGATCCTGCTGATCGCGTCGGGCCGCGACGGCGAGCTGCAGCGCGCGGCCTGCGTGGTGCTCAAGGTGATGCACGTCATCAACCACCTCGAAGCGCGCAGGCTCATCCACCACCTCAACGTCAGCGAACGCGCGCTCTACGATGCCGCAGGCAGCAAGGTCGACGAGTTCGTCCAGCGCATGCACCGCGACGGGCTGGGCGTCATCGGCTACGTCCCGTCGAAGAAGACGGACCACAGCTTGGTCACCAAGCTGATCTCGAAGCCGCGTGTCACCGCGGCCCGGATCTTCGACAAGCTGCGTTTTCGGCTGACCACGCGCGAGCGCTCCGACCTGGTGCCGGTGGTGCTGTGGCTCACGCGCTACCTCTTCCCGTTCAACCATGTGGTGCCTGGGGAGTCGCACAACACGATCCTCGACGAGGCGGCCCTCGCGGCGACGGTGGACCCGTACTTCGAGGGCACCCCGCCGGTCTGGGACGCCGAGTCGCCGATCGACGAGCCCGAAAACCCCATGACCTCGGACGGCTTTCGCACCATCAACTTCGTCGTGGAGCTGCCCGTTCGCCTCTCGCGGATCCGGGAGGAGCTCCCGGAGCGCCTCGAACACCTGGGCCACCTGGTGTTGGTCGCGCTCGAGTTTCAGCTCTGTGACCGCGCGACCGCCGAAGACAACGAGCGCGGCGACAGCAGCCACGCGGCCTACAAGCGGCGGCAGCTCGACGCCGTCAGCATGCGCCTGTGGGGCGCGGGTCCGCCACCGAGGTTGAGGCGCTGAGCGGCGCGCGCACAGCGCCCGGCGAGCCACCCCGCGAGCAGCGTTTGAGGCGACGCGTCCGTGCGAGCGGCGAGCCACCGGTCGAGCGCCCTCGCCACCTCAGCCGCGCCCTCGGGGCGTTCGGCCGCCTCCGCGCGCCGGCACGCGTCGAGCAGCGCCCCAAGTTCCGCTGGGAACCCTGACGGCAGCTCACTTTTTTGAGGCCTCGACGCGCCGGCTGAGCCGCGGGCAAGCCGGCTCAGGAGCACGCCGAGGCTGTAGAGGTCGCTGCGCGGGCTGAGAGCGAGGCCGGCGCGCTGCTCGGGGCTGGCGTAGCGCGTCTTTCCCCCGCGGGTGACCAGGGCCTGGGGCGGCCGACCGTCGACGAACCGCGCGCTGCCGAAGTCCACCAGCGTCACCCGGCCGTCGGGCGTCAGCAGCAGGTTCGACGCCGAGACATCGGCGTGCACAGCGCCCAACGCGTGGACCGCGGCGAGGGCGGCGGCGGCGCCCGACCCCACGGCGGCCACGATCTCGGGCGGGGCTGCCACCGCGCCGGCGACCGCGCGGCGTGCGCCCGCGAGGTACTCCATCACCAGCAACGGCTCGCCCGGTGGTGGCGCGGCCGCCAGCGCGGGCTTCAGGGGCCAGACGAGCGCCCGCCCGAGATCCAGGCTCAGCCCGCCGAGGACCCGGACGACGTTTGGGTGCCTCAGGGCGAGCCCGAGGCGTATCTCGTGGTAAAATCCCTCGACGCGCTCCGGGTTCTCGAGGGTGTGCGGCAACAGCCGCTTCACCGCGACGACCCGGCCCGGCGCGATCTCCGTGCCCTCGATCCCGTCGACGGCGTGGGCCTCGAAGACCTCGGCGGTGGCGCCCAGGGCGACCCGCCGCACGAGCTTTAGCGGTCCCAAGCGGCGCCCGGTCCCCGGTTCGGGACCGCGGGCGCCTGGGCTCACAGCCCCTCCTCGCGCAGCTCCGCCAGGAGGCGCTTCTGCTTCTTCGAGAGCTTCTCCGGCACCTGCAAG
>CAZNZH010001028.1:0-1873 GCA_964577445.1 uncultured Myxococcales bacterium | reverse complement strand
GGTCGACCAGCTCGCGGAAGGTCGCCGGAAACGCGACGTCCCGCCCCCGGGCCGCACCGGCCAGCGCGTCGTCTGAGCCAGCCCCCGCGCGCTGTAGCGCCTCCCACGTGGTCGCGCCGGGCGCCAGCTCCGGGTGCTCGCGCAGCAGCGACGACCCCGCTCCACACGCTCCCTGAGAGAGTGCGGTCACGATGATGAGGACGATGGGGCGCGTGGATGTCACGGCGGGCCCCTCGTGCAGAGACCGTGCCAGGGTGGGTCGCCTCTCCGCACCGTCGGTCCAGCACCCGGTCCTACAAGGCTATACAGATCAACGACGCGCCGGCCTTGGGGCCCTCGCACCACGCGGTATCCGAAACGGTCACGGGCCAGTGGCCGAGTCGGTCACACGGCGCTCCCGTCCCGAAAGCGGCCCGGCTCCACGTCGTATCGGCGCAGCAGGCGATAGAAGCTCTCCCGCTCCACCCCCGCGTGCTCGGCCGCCGCGGCGACGTTGCCGTCGTGGCCCTCGAGGACCTCCTCGAGATAGGCCCGCCCGAGATCCCGCCGGCCACGCTCCATCGCCTCTCCCCACGGCAGCGCACTCAACGGCCCCGCGCCCTCCGGCGCCGCCCTCTGCGATCGCGCGTTGCCCCCGACCTCAGGGGGCAGGTCGCCGACCTGGATGCGCTCGTCGTGGCTCACGACACACGCCCGCTCGACGGCCGCGCGAAGCTGGCGCACGTTGCCCGGCCAGTCGTACGCCTCCATGGCCGAGAGCGCCGCCGGCGAAAAGCCCAGCACGCGGCGCCCCGGCAGGCTGGCCGCCAGCTCGCGCAAGAAGCCCACCGCCAGCAGCTCGATGTCGTCGCGGCGCGCGCGCAGCGGCGGTATGCGAATCACCGCGACGTTGAGGCGATACCAGAGATCCTCGCGAAACGCCTCGTTGTGCACCATCGATTCGAGGTCTCGGTGCGTCGCTGCGACGATGCGCATATCGACGGCGCGCTCACGGGAGTCGCCGATGCGGCGGACGGTCCGCTCCTCCAGAACGCGGGTGAGCTTGGCTTGCAGCGACGGGCGCATATCCCCGATCTCGTCGAGGAAGATCGAGCCGCCGCTGGACTCCTCAAAGAGGCCCGCGCGGTCTCGCGCCGCCCCGGTGAAGGCGCCCCGCGTGTAGCCAAAGAGCTCACTCTCCAGCAATTCCGCGGGGATGGCCGCGCAGTTCACCGCGATGAAGCGCTGATTCGCCCGCGGCCCAAGCTCGTGCACGGCCCGCGCGACGCGCTCTTTGCCGGTCCCGGTCTCCCCCAAAATGAGCGTGGTCGCCGCGCTGTTCGCCACCTGGCGCACGAGATCGCCCAGCTCGTGCATGACCTGGCTCCGAGCCAGCATCCCCGGGAGCACCTCGCTCGCGTGCGCCGCGTCGCCGAGCGCGGGCCCGGCGCGACCGAGCGCGCGCATCACGATGGCCCGCGCGTCCTGCGGGTCGAACGGCTTGGTCAGGTAGTCGTACGCGCCAAGCCGCAGCGCCTCCACCGCGGTCCCGACGGTGCCGTAGGCGGTCATCAGGATGAACTCGGCCTGGGGCCGCAGCCGCTTGCACGCGACCAGCACGTCGAGCCCGCCGAGGTCCCCCATCTTCAGGTCGCACAGCACGACCTGAGCGGCCTCGCGCTCGAGCAGCCGCACCGCCTCTTCGCCGCTGTCGGCCGTGAGGACGCGCACACTATCGCCCAGGACTTTGCTCATGAGGCTGAGCATGTTGCGTTTGTCGTCGACGACCAGCACGACCGGACGCTCGCGTCGTGTGGTCACGATGGATACCCCTCAAAGTCCCGCGCCGGAGGCTCCGCGGGCAGCAGCACGCGAAATGTCGCGCCCCCGCCCT
>CAZNZH010001027.1:0-1878 GCA_964577445.1 uncultured Myxococcales bacterium | reverse complement strand
CTGAAAAGACATGAGCCAGCCGCGCGACGGGAGAATATGGGAACACCTTCTGAGAGGGTCAGCCGATGCGCTCAAGGGAGTGCACGATGAAGTCGCCCAGGCGCTTTCGGCCCGCGAGGGGGTCTATCTCGAGGACGAACCCGTAGCCGCAGAGCGTCGCGCCCGTCATCGCGACGAGCCTCCCGACGGCCTCGGCGGTGCCGCCGGTGGCGAGCACGTCGTCGATGACCGCCACCCGCGCGTCCGGTCCCAGCGCGTCGTCGTGGATCTCGAGCGTGTCGGTGCCGTACTCCAAATCATAAGCGATCCCGTGGGTTTTCCGCGGCAGCTTGCCCGGCTTGCGCACGAGATCCAGGCCCACGCCCATCGCGTAGGCGACCGCGGCTCCGAAGATGAAGCCGCGGGACTCGATGCCGATGATCCGATTGACGCCGGCCTTCTTCCAGGGCTCGGCGAGCGCGTCGACGACCTCGCGCAGGGCGGCCGCGTCGGCCAGGACCGGTGTGATGTCCTTGAACACGATGCCGGGCTTCGGGAAGTCGGGGACGTCGCGGATCAGGCGCTTGAGGGTGTCGGTGACGGCCATGGGTGCTACTCCGAGCTGTGGGTGATGGCGATCCGCTCGATGGCGCGAAGCGCTGCCATCGCGGCGGGCGCGGTAGGGTCGAGGCCAAGCGGGGTCAGCGAGATGAAGCCGTCGCGGACGGCGTTACAGTCGGTGCCGTCCAGGTCTTCCATCTGCGGGAAATCCCCGCCGATCCAGAGGTAGGGGACGCCGCGCGGGTCGTCTCGGAAGATGATGCGGTTCGAGTAGCAGCGCTTGCCCAGGCGCGTGATCTGCACGCCACGGATCCCGGGGACGCCGCCCAGTCCCGGCCCGGCGGCGTCGGCGTGCGGCACGGGGATGTTCACGTTGATGAAGCCACCGAGGGCGGGGCGAGAGTCGCGCACCCAGCGGAGGACCTCGACGACGGCGGGCGCGACGTCTTCGAAGGGGAAGACGCGGTGGCCGGCCAGGCTCAGCGCGACCGAGGGGATCCCTTGGAGGGCGCCTTCGCGGGCCGCGGCGACCGTGCCCGAGTAGTGGACGTCGTTGCCCATGTTCGGGCCGCGGTTGATGCCCGACAAGATGAGGTCCGGCTTGCGATCGGGCATCAGGTAGCCGAGCGCGACGAGGATACAGTCGACCGGTGTGCCGGTGACCGCGTAGACCGCGTCCCCGCGCTGCTGCACGCGGAGAGGGGCGTGCAGGGTCAGGCTCTGGCCGACGCCGCTCATCTCGGTGGAGGGCGCGACGACGATGACGTCGTCGAAGACCGCGCTGGCGCAGGCGCGCAGGGACTCGATGCCCGGAGCGTCGACGCCGTCGTCGTTGGAGATCAACACGCGCATCAGGGGGCCGCCGTCTCGCCCGGGAAGAGGCAGACCGCGGAGGCGCTGCACTCGAGGGGCAGGCCGCGCACGTCGCGCGAGAACGCGCAGTCGTCGTCGCTGGCGCAGGTCTGTCCGCGCAAGCGCACGCCGGTGCAGACGGGGAAGGGCGCGGCGTTGGTCGACTCGCACAGCGTGGGCGAGGCGCAGTCGCGGTCGAAGTAGCAGGGAAATCCACGGCCGCCGACGGCGCGCTCCTTGACCGGCCCCTGGTCGCACGCGGTCAGGGCGAGCACCCAGGTGGCGGCGAGGGCGAAGACGAGGGCGGCGAGGGTAGGGCGGGCGTGCATGGCGGCGGACCGTAGCGCGGGGGCGCTGGGGACGGCAAGCCCCAGATCGGGGTCGGCGCACCCCGGCTGGAGCCGCGCAAACGCGGGTGTGAGCAGACAGTAGCAGGCCCGGGCGGCTGGCATGGGTCGTGCTTTGTGACGCGAGCATGAATGCACG
>CAZNZH010001026.1:0-1879 GCA_964577445.1 uncultured Myxococcales bacterium | reverse complement strand
CCAGCCGGTCGGGCTGGTGGCAAGGGACAAAGCGGCGGCGCGCGGCGCAGAAGAGGAGGGCGAGATGGACAGGGGAGGCCGCGAGGCGTGGATTGTCAGCCCGGTGCGGACGCCGATCGGACGATTTGGCGGGGCGCTGGCCGCCGTGCGCCCGGATGACTTGCTCGCGCATGTGTTTCGCGCGGTCGTCGCGCGATCTGGCGTGCCGATCGCCGCGATCGACGACGTCATCGCCGGGTGCGCGAACCAGGCGGGCGAGGACAACCGCAACGTCGCGCGGATGGCCGGGCTGCTGGCCGGCTTCGGTGAGGGGGTCCCCGGCGTGACCGTCAACCGGCTGTGCGCGTCGAGCCTCGAGGCGACCAACATGGCGGCCCGCGCGGTGTGGTCCGGGGACGCGGACGTCATCGTGGTCGGCGGCGTCGAGTCCATGTCGCGGGCGCCCTACGCGACGGCGCGAAACGCCACCGGCGGCCCGGTTTTCGGCACCCAGACCGCGTACGACACGGCGCTGGGCTGGCGATTTCCGAACCCCGAGATGGAGAAGCTCTTCCCGCTGGAGGCCATGGGGTGTACCGCCGAAAACCTCGCTGACGACTACGGGATCGGGCGCGCTGAGCAGGACGCGTTCGCGCTCGAGAGCCACCGGCGGGCGGTGGCGGCGCAGGAGCGCGGGGCCTTCGCCCGCGAGATCGTGCCTGTGCCCGTGCCCCAGCGGAGAGGCGCGCCCGAGCTCGTCACCGCAGACGAGGGCCCGCGCGGCGACACCAGCGAGGCGCTCCTGGCGCGGCTGCGACCGGCGTTTCGCGCCGGGGGGACCGTCACGGCGGGGAACAGCTCGACCCTCAACGATGGGGCGGCGGCGCTGCTGGTGGTGAGCCGCGAGGCGGGCGAGCGCTTGGGGTTGAGCCCGATCGCGCGCATCGTCGCGACGGGGACGGCCGGGGTGGACCCGACGCGCATGGGGATAGGCCCGGTCCCCGCGACGCGAAAGGCGCTCGAGCGCGCGGGTTGGCAGGTCGCCGACGTCGATCTGGTCGAGCTGAACGAGGCCTTCGCGGCTCAGTCGCTGGCCGTCATGGGGCAGCTCGGGCTCAGCGGCGACCGGGTCAACCTCCGCGGGGGCGCCATCGCGCTGGGCCACCCGCTCGGCATGTCGGGCGCGCGCATCCTGACCACGCTGGTTTTTGCCATGGCGGACACCGGCGCGCGCCGGGGTCTCGCGACCCTCTGCGTCGGGGTGGGGCAGGGCGTGGCCACCCTGGTCGAGTCGGTCTAGCCGGCGCCGCGACGCGCGCTGGGGCGCCCGCGGAGGCTGCCGCTATCGGCGCCGCGTCGCCGGGAGCGGCGCCGGCGGTGGGGCGTCCGGTCGCTGGGCCACCTGCCGCGTGGCCCGGGTCTGGCGGGGCGCGGCGCCGGAGCCGTCGCTGCTGCCGTGTGGCCGGCCGCGGGTCTGCCACAGCACGAGAAACACCAGGACCGCGACCAGCAGGACGAGCGCGGCGATCTGCACGGCGCGCTCCGGGAGCCTTCGGGCCTGCGCCCGCGACTCGGGCTCGCGCAGGCGCACGCGCCGCAGCTCCATGGTGTCCGAGAGGCGAGCCGGCAAAAACGCCGCGTCGCCGTCGAGTCGCTCGGCCTCATGAAGCGCGCTCTGTAGCAGCGCCCGCAGCTCGGCGTAGGTGCGGGGTCTGGCGGTCGGCGTGCGCGTGAGGCACTGGCCCAAGACCTCGTCGAGCCGGCGAAAGCGGTCCAGTTGGGGCGCGATCTCGGCCAGGGGTCGGGGCGCGCTGCCGAGCTGAGAGCGGAGGTAGGCTTCTGGATCCGCGCCGCCCAGGGGGAGGGCGCCGGTCACGGCGTAATACACGGTGGCCCCGAG
>CAZNZH010001025.1:1266-1884 GCA_964577445.1 uncultured Myxococcales bacterium | reverse complement strand
GTCGTGCGCGACCGTGGCGCCGAGTCCGCCCCCACGATCGCCGAGGCGCGCGCGGCGCTCACGGCGGCGTGGCGGCACGGGCGCCGCGAGGCGGTCCGCCGCCAGCGGCTCGCTGAGCTGCGCGGACGTTACACCGCCCGGGTAGACCGCGATCTGCCGGCCGAGGCCCACGTCAGCGCTTTCGGGGAGCTGTGATGATCGACCGAATCCGCGTCACCGCCTCGCCGGCCGGGTGCGCCACCCGTGTCCGCGCCCGCCTGCGCCCCGCGCTGGCCTCGACCGCCGCGCTCGCGCTGGCCCTCGCCGTCGCGTCGCCGGCGTGGGCCCACCCGCTGGCCCCCTCGCTCCTGCGCCTCGAGGTCCGCGCCGACCAGACCGTCGCGCTCGCCTGGCGCACGCCGGCCAGCCGCCTCGTCGGCTCGGCCCAGCAGCCGCTCTTGCCGGCGAGCTGCCGCCTGCTGGCCCCCGCCACCGACGCCCTCAGCCCGGACGGCAACGCCGTAGAGCGCCGCGCGACCTACGACTGCGCGCCCGCCGGCCTCGTCGGCCAGCGCGTGGGCGTCTCGGGCCTGGCCGCCTCCGGCAAGCCTGTTTGTGCGAAGAAGCAGAGCGGCAACC
>CAZNZH010001025.1:0-1256 GCA_964577445.1 uncultured Myxococcales bacterium | reverse complement strand
CCATCGTCCACATCCCGTTTTCCGGCGGACGCCAGGTCCAGCGGCTCCTGCACGCGTCGGCCCCCAGCCTCGTGGTCCCCGCCGCCCAGAGCGCCCTCGAGGTCGCGGCGGACTACCTGCGCCTCGGCGTCCATCACCTGCTCACCGGCCTCGACCACGTCGCGTTCATCTTGGGCCTGCTGCTGCTGGTGAGCGGGCGGCGGCGCCTGCTCGTCGCCATCACCGCGTTTACCCTCGGGCACAGCCTCACCTTGGGCCTGGCCGCCCTCGGGCTGGTGCATCTCCCACAGCCCCTCGTCGAGATCAGCATCGCCGCCACCATCATCGCGCTGGGCGTCGAGGCGGTGCGAGCCGCGGGGGCAGCCGGCCCGGGGCCCATCGCGCGCCACCCGGCGGTCCTCTGCGCGGGCTTCGGGCTGGTCCACGGCCTGGGTTTCGCCGGCGCCCTCGCCGAGACGGGCCTGCCCCAGGGCGCCATCGTGCCGGCGCTGCTGGCCTTCAATGCCGGCATCGAGCTCGGCCAGCTCGCCATCGTCGCGGTGGTGGCGCTGCTCGTCGCGCTCGCCCGCCGCACCACCGGCGCCGCCCGGTTCGGCATCGCCCCCCGCCTGGCCCTCGCGACCCTGGTCGGCAGCGCGGGATCCTTCTGGCTCCTCCAGCGCGCGCTCACCCTCGCGGGCCTGCTCTCGACGTGAAGATGGAGGCTGCGCCGCGCCCATGACCGAGCCCAGCACCCCCTTCGCGGCCCGACTGCTGCTCATCCGTCCGGGCCGCGTGCGCCAAAGCCTCGAGCGCGTCCAGGACGCGGCCATCGTCGAATCGACGCCCAATCTCTGGCAGGTGTCGACCGGCGTGCTGCGAATGCTGCACCGCATCATCCATCGCCCGGAGACCATCGGGATGAGCCGCGACTTCGCGCCGCGCGCGGGGTGGCGGGCGCGGCTGTTTCGCTACCGCCCGCTGCGATTCCCCTTCCTGCTGTGGGAGCGCTCGGTGGCGCCCCTGGACCTCTCCGGCCTGGTCAGCCCGCCCGAGCGCATCGCCCGGCACCTGCTCGGCACGCACCACGACGGTGTGCAATTCATCTATGATTTCCAGCTATTGGCGCTGTATCCTGGCTCGCTCGAGCGGCTGCGGGCCCAGGCGCGCGCCGTGGTGGACCGAGACGATCGCCGCTCGCGCTGGCTGCGCGACCTGGCCGTCTACGAGCGCTACCACGAGAAGCTGCTCGCCGCCCTCGACGACGCCGTGGAGCG
>CAZNZH010001024.1:0-1887 GCA_964577445.1 uncultured Myxococcales bacterium | reverse complement strand
CGGCGACCGTGCCACGCAGATGTTGCGCCCGAAGTGGATCACCTGGTGCGAGAACAGGATCCAGCGTTCGCGGGGGACGATCTTCATGAGGTCCTGTTCTATTTTCTCAGGCGCGGTGTGTTTAGTGAGGTCGAGGCGGAGCGAGATGCGGCGCATCGGAAGCTGGGGTCGCTTGAGGAGGCGGTCCAGGTAGCGCGCTCCGAGAGCGAGATGGCGCGTGCGCAGGTGAGCGCGGCCTTGGCGCACTCGGCCGCGGTGCAGACGGAGCTCGAAGGGGAGCGGGAGTCGGTGTTTCGACTGGAGTCAGCGCTGGCCGAAGCCGAGGCCAAGGCGGCGGCGGACGCAGCGCAGGCTGAGGCGCGCCGGGCGGCCGAGGAGTCCGCGCGGGTCGCGTCGGAGCGGCGGGTGAAGCGGCTGGAGGGTGAGCTGGCGCAGCTCACGTCGGACCGTGAGCGGGCCGAGCGCGAGCGGGACGGGTTGCGCGCGGAGGTCGAGCACCTGGAGGCCAGGAATGCCGAGGCGGAGGCGCTGCAGGGGGCGGCGGCGGCGCAACGGAGCGCGCTGGAGCGGCGCCTGGAAGAGCAGCGACGCGCCGTGGCCGAGCTGAGCGGCGAGCGGGACGGGCTCAGCGCGGAGCTGGAGACGCTGCGGGCCGAGCTCGCGAGCGAGCGGGCGGCCATGCAGGCGCTGCGCGATGAGCATCTGGCGTCGGCGGAGGCGGCGTCGGCGCGGGAAGGTGAGCTGGAGGCGAGCATCGCCGCGCTGAGCGAGGCGCAGGCCGCGCAGGCGGTCGAGTTGGCGGACGCGAGGGCGGCGCTCGCGTGCGCCGAGGGCGAGGTTGAGGCGGCGCGCGAGTCACTGGCGGCGCTTCAGGAGCGGGTCGCCGCCCTGCGCTCCGAGGTCAGCGCCACGAGCGCGTCGCTGTCCACCGCAGAATCGGCGCGCGCGGCGGCCCTGCGCGAGCTGTACCGGACCGGCGAGCAGCTTCGAACGGCGGAGTCAGCGGTCGCTGAGTTGGCACGGGTGCGGCAGGTCCTAAAGGCCGCAGAGGCCAGCCGGGAGGGGGTCCTGGCTGAGGTCGCGGCGGTGCGGGCGTCGCTGGCGGCGCGCGAGGCCGAGCTGGCCGCCGCCGTCCCAGCAGCGGAGGCCCGGTCGCTGGCAGCGCGGGAGGCTGAGGCGGCCGAAGCGCAAAGGCGCGCCGCAGAAGTCGAGGCGCTTCGTGACGCGCTCGACGATCGGGGCGCGGAGCTGGAGGCGTCGCGGTTGGCGCTGGCTACGACCGAGTCGCTGCTGCGCGAGGCGACCCAGATGGGTTCGGGGGTCGCCGCTGAGGTGGAGGCCGCCGCGCTGCGGGCTGAGCTGGAGGAGCTGACCGAGGAGCTGTCCGGCGCCCGATCGCACGCCCACGCGCTGCAAGGTGCGCTCGACGCGGCACAGCAGGCGCTGGAGGCCGCGGCCGGAGATCGTGAGGCGATGGAGGCGCTCCGAGCCGATCTGTCGGAGGCCAAAGACGCGCTCGAGCGCCTCGGGATCTCCGACGCAGAGGCCGCCACGGCGCATGTGGCCGAGCTCGAGTCGCTCCGCCTCGAGCTGGCGGCGGCGCGGCTGGCGCTTGAAGCCTATGAGATGGACCAGGACGCGACCGTCATGGCCGGGATGCCCATCACCATGCCGGAGCCGACGCGGCCGGGGTCGCCCTTCGACCCGGAGTCCATGGTCGATGACCTGGACGAAGCGTACACGCGGCTACAGGCGCTGCGGGCCGAGGTGGAGCGTGAGGCGCCTCCGGGTGGCGGCGCGGCGCCCACGCCCGCGGTCTTGGCGGCCGCGCCGGCCCTCGCGGCCCTGGCCGACCGGCTGCGCGGGTTGGTCCAGACCATCGAGGGC
>CAZNZH010001023.1:0-1903 GCA_964577445.1 uncultured Myxococcales bacterium | reverse complement strand
TCTATGCGGCGGTCGGACCCATCCAACCGCCAGATGCCTGTGGGCGCCAGTTTCCCGACCTCGGGCCGCCCGCTCATCGGCTGCGAAACCGGTGCAGCCGCCGGCGCAGCGCGGTCCGCGAGATGGCGTCGAGATCGCCGACCACCGTGAGCTGGACGCGGCTCGGCGACAGGTAGCGAGCGGCGGCCCGAGCGACCGCGGCCGGATCGAGGGCGACCATGCGATCGTGGCGATCGACGATGCTGGCGTGCGGCGCGTGGAGGCGCTCGAGCCCGATCCAGGAGCAGACGGCGGCGGGCGAGTCCACGGTGGATCGCAGCTCGAAGGCGTAACGGTTCTGCATGCGCGCCCACTCTTCGTCGCCGGGCGGGTCCGTGACCAGGGCCGAGAGGATCTCGACCATGCCGTCGACCACCGCGATGGCGTTCTTGTGCGACACCGTGGCCTCCATGGTCATCAGGCTCAGCCCCTCGTAGGCTTCGAGGTCGACGCTCACGTCGTAGGCGAGGCAGCGCTCGTCCACGATCGTGTGCCGCAGGCGGGCGCAGCTCCCGTCGTCGAGCAGGCGCTGCACGGCCAGCAGCGCCGTCCAGTCCTCCGAGGACTCGCCCGGGACGACCCACGCGAGCTGAAGCGACGTCTGGCTGCCGGTCGCCTGGGTGTACTCGAACGCGGGCAGGTCCGGGCGCACGGTGGGCAGCGGCCCCGGCTTGCGTTCGCCCGCAGGCATGCCGCCGAAGGCTGCCTCGGCGGCCGCGAACACCGCGGCGGCGTCCACCGGCCCGGCGGCGACCACCACCATGTTGCGACCGACGTAGTGCTCGGCGTGCCAGCGGCGGCAGTCCGCCGCGGTGAACTCCGCCAGCCGCTTGGGGGTCCCGCCGATCTTGAACCCGATGGAGTCCCCGGGAAAGAGCGCCCGCTTGGCGAGGTTGTCGATGTCGATGTCGCGCCCTCGCTCGTCGACCTCGTCCGCGATCTCCTCGAGGATCACCCGCCGCTCGAGATCCACCCCGTCAAAGCGCGGGCGGCTCAGCATGGCCCCCAGCAGCGCGAGCACCTCGCCCGCCTGGTGCGGGGCGCAGGTCGCGTCGAACGCGCTGAAGTCGCGGTAGGTGGCGCCGCCCAGCCCCGGGGTCAGCCGCTCGGCCGCGACGTTGAGCTCCCAGCTCGTCGGGTAGGCCTCGCAGCCGCGAAAGAGGACGTGCTCCAGCAGGTGGCTCAGGCCGTTGTCCGCCGCCGTCTCGTAGCGCGAACCGACCCGCACGAACACGCTGACCGCCGCGACGTGCAGGTGCGGCATGGGCGAAACGACCACCTCCATGCCGTTGCCCAGGGTGCGTCCCTGAGCCGACGGCCACGGGATCCCGCCCACCGCATCGTCGCTCGCCTCAGGCCATGACGTTGTCATCTCACCTCCACCCGGACTATCGTCGGCTCAATCGGGGGGTCTCGACCTCCGATCTGGCGCGACGATCGGGAACTCCCCGATGAGAACCGATACGAAGCGCCGCGAGCCGCTGCGAACCGACACCCATCGGAACACGCTCCCGGCGCGCACGCGATGACAACGGAGACATGGCCGTCACGCCGTCTCCGGGAGAAGAGCGCACTTAGCCATGTCGGCGAAGGAGGTCAACATCCAGCTCGACGCGACCACCGCAGCCATCCTCGAATTCGTCGGTCCGGCCGCGCCCAATGAGCGCGCGGCGGCCGACGCACTTCGCCGCGACGCGCTGCTCAAGACCATATCCCCCTTGGACGCCCGCGCCGTCCGCTCGCTGCTCTCCGGTCGCTCGGTGGTCGATTGGCGCCGCCTGTCGTTCACCGATCGCGACGAGGTGGTCCGCTTCCTCGACGCCAACGGCTTCGACATCGAGCGCCCCAACGAACTGACGAGGCT
>CAZNZH010001022.1:0-1910 GCA_964577445.1 uncultured Myxococcales bacterium | reverse complement strand
CCTTCAGGGTGTCGAGCCCACCGACTCCTTCGTCCGGGCCGAGACCCCCGGGCGGCTCGCCCGGCGCGGCCCCCACGCGCCGGTGGCCGGTCTCCCGGACGACGCCGGCCCCTTGCCCCATCGCCCCGACGCCACCCTCGAGCCCCGCAGCGCCCCGACGGCGACAACGACCGCCCGCGTCCGCTCCCAGCGGCTGCACCATGTGCGCAGCGCCTCGGCCGCCCGGCGCCAGCAGCAGCCCGAACCCCACGTCACGCACATCCGCCCCCGGCCTCAGGCCCCCACCGTCATCGCCGGCCCCTGGTACCGCCGGATGCTCTTGCTGGTGCTGCTGGTGCTGCTGGACGCCGCGTTGCTGCCGAGCGCCCGCGACGGTGGCCTGGTCCCGCCGTGGCTCGCCCTGGCCAGCCCGGGCAGCCCGACCTTCATCGCCGCCACCTTCCTCATCATCGTCGCCGCGGTCGCCTTCATCCCGATGCCGGCCCGCGTGCGCGCCGCCGCCGGGGCCGCCCTGGGCCTCGCCCTCACCGCCTTCGGCCTGGCGCTCCTCAGCGGCGCGGTCGGCGCCGGCGCCTTCGACGGGCAGCCGGCCCTCGCGGCCTTCGTCGACGCAGGTGGCGCCGCCCGCTGGGTGCTCGTCCTGGCAGCCGCCACCTTGCCCGCCGCCCTCTTTTGGCGGCGCCACCACCCTGGCGGCGTCGGAGCCCGCATTCTGCTAGGTACGGGCTTGGTTTTCGTGGCCTTCGTCTACCTCGCGGGGCAGCACGTCGGTCTCGGCGACTCCATGCCCCTGACCGCGCTCACCCGCGCCGGCCGCACCTCGCCCTTCCTCGGCGACCGCGTCGCGGCGTGGCTGTCCCTCGCCCCCTTCGTCCTCATGCCGGCCGCCCTCGTGACGCTCACGGAGGCCGGGCGCCGCGGCGCGGCGATCCTCGGAGCCCTCTTCTGGCTCAGCGTCGCCTTGCCCCTGGTGGCCCTCGCGGCCTTCGTCGCCCCAGCCAGCGCCTTCGCCGACACCTTCGCGCCGCTTCAGGTCGTCGCCGTGCTCGCCGCCGGGCTGCTGCTCCTGCCAGCCGGGCTCGGAGCCCTGCTCACCTCGACGCTCTCCGACGGCCAAGCGGACGGGTAAGGGGCTGTGTGAAAATGAGTAGGTTGAGATCGTAAGGCGCCCGCCCCGGGGCTCCGACTACTGCTCGCCGCTGCTGGCCCCCAGCTCGTTGAGCAGCTTGTACGCCTCGGAGTACCGCGAGTCCCCACGCGGGAACACCGCCAACACCTTGCTCAGAAGCTGCATCGCCTTACCCGGGTCTGACGACGCCATCCCCTTGGCCTCCGCCAGCCACGTCTGCGCCTTCGCCTGCACTTCGTCGTAGATCTTCTGCGCCGAGGGCTGATTCGAGTTCAGCGCCAGCGCCTTGCGCGCGTAGCCGCCGGCGGCGCCAAAGTCCTCGCGCTGGTACGCCACGTTGGCGAGGTACGCGTGCTGCTTGGACAGCTCGGCCTTGATCGCCGATTGGTGCGCGCTGTTGACCGCCGCGTCCAGCTTGCGCGCCTTGGTGAGGTCTGCGATCGCTTGGCTGGCCTTGTAATCCTTGGCCGCGGACATGCCGGAGTCCCACGACACCTGGAACTTCTTCACGCTCGCCGCCAAGCGCGCGGCCTTGGCCCTGTCCGCCTTCGTCCCGCGCTTGGTGGCCGCCTCAAACGCCGAGATGGCGCCTGGGAAATCGCGCGCTCCGTACCGCTCCAACCCCGTCGCGATGTCGCCTGTGGGCCTGCGCGCCGTGGGCTGCTTCGCCGCGCTCGCCGTGCTGACCGGCTTCGCGGGCTTGGCGGCCGTCGGCTTGGCGGCCGTCGGCTTGGCCTCGGCGGCCGGCTTGGCCTCGGCGGCCGGCTTGGCCTCGGCGGCC
>CAZNZH010001021.1:0-1912 GCA_964577445.1 uncultured Myxococcales bacterium | reverse complement strand
CAGGCGGACAAGGCGATCGCACACTACGCGCAGGTCGTCGAGGGGCTCCGGCGCATCTTGGAGCGCGCGGTGGGCCCGAACGTGGCGCTGGTCTTGGACATCGAGGCCAGCGCCTGGCCGGTCCGCGTCGACCCAGGGCGCGTCGAGCAGATCGTGATGAACCTGGTCGTCAACGCCCGCGACGCCTTGCCGCCCGCCGGCGGCACGATCTCGGTCAGCGTCCGCACACGGAGCGGGCCGGCCGAGCCGGAGACCCCCCACGTGGTGCTGGCGGTGGAAGACGACGGCGCCGGCATCCCCGAGCCGGTCCGCCCGCACCTGTTCGAGCCGTTTTTCACGACCAAGCCCGCCGGGCAGGGCACCGGCCTCGGCCTGACCACGGTCTTCGCGATCGTCACCGGCGTCGGCGGCGAGGTGCGGGCGCTGCCGCGGGCGGGCGGCGGGACGCGGATGGAGGTCACCCTGCCCGCGGCCGAGGACGTGGAGGCTTGGGAGGACAGCGGCCCCGCGACGCGGCCGTCGGTGGTGACCGGCGGCGAGTGCGTGCTGCTGGTCGACGACGAGCCGATGGTGCGACGCGCGGTGCGGCGGATGCTGCAGCGTCAGGGCTACCGCGTCCTGGAGGCGACGGACGGGCACGACGCCCTCGAGCGACTCGACGCTGCCGGCGAGCCGATCGCCCTGGTACTGTCTGACCTGTCGATGCCGAAGATCGGCGGCCGCGAGCTGTCGCGCCGCCTCGCCCTGCGGCCAGCGCCACCACCGCTGGTGCTGATGAGCGCCTTCGAACCCACGCTGACGGATGACGGCAGCGAGCGCATACTCTGGAAACCATTCACCGACGAAGAGCTGCGGCTAGCGTTGCGCGCGCGCCTCGACGCGGTCCCGGGCCTCGACACATAGCCCCTCTTCGCCGTTTCACGCTCGCCTGACAGGAGCCACGCCTTGAGCGACACCTGCCTGAACCTCTCGCTCTGCGCACCCGGCGCGACCCTGACCGACGCGGGGCGCAGCGTGGAGTCTATCGAACCGGCCCGCGCGGCGCTCGCCCTCGACGGCGACGCCGTGAATCTCAGCGTGGCGCTGCCCGATCTGTCGCGCGCCGAGCAGCGCTGGGTCGTCGATCAGGTCGTGCGGAAGGTCAGCGCGCTGACGCCGGCCGAGCGGATCACCGTGGACGCCGACCCGACGGTCGACGACGACACGCTGCTGACGCTCGCGCTGGATCGACGCCTCGCGGTGCCGGACACGCGGATCGTCGGGCGCCCCAGCCTCGCCGATCGCTTCGCCGCCGTCTCGTCGGCCATCGCGACCTACCGCACCTGGGTCGACGAGGAGCCGACGGTGCGCACCAGCCTGGCCATCGCGGCGGACGTGCAGACCTTCGGCTTGGGGCGCGCCGACGTCGAGGTCACGGTGCTCGACGAGGCCGCGCTCGAGGCCGAGGGGCTGCGCCTGCTCTTGGCCGTCGGAGGCGCGAGCCGCATCTCGCCGCCGCGCCTGGTCATCGCCCGCTATAAGCCCAGCGATCCGCGCCCGCCGCGCATGCTGGTCGGCAAGGGCATCACGTTCGACAGCGGCGGCATCAACGTCAAACCGTACGAGTCCTTCGTCAGCATGATGCGCAACGACATGGCCGGCGCAGCGCTCGCCTTCGCGCTCTTCCGCGCCATGGTCGAGGCGGGGCACGACGAGCCGCTCTGCCTGGTCTTGCCGACCTGCGAGAACCCCATCGGCGAGGACGCGATGCGCCCCGGCAGCATCGTGCAGAGCCACCGCGGCCCGCGCGTTCGCATCGACCACACCGACGCCGAGGGCCGCCTGGTGCTCGCCGACGCCCTGTCCTACGCGACGGCGCTCTACCCGCCGCGCGAGGTCATCACCTTCGCCACCCTGACGACCGCGGCGCTCA
>CAZNZH010001020.1:0-1921 GCA_964577445.1 uncultured Myxococcales bacterium | reverse complement strand
GTCGCGTACCGCTGGACGGCATCCTCCAGCGCGCGCCCCTCGATCGCCGAGTGCCTGCGCCGGAGCTGCACTTCGATCGCGGACGACCTGCCGCGCGTCTCCTGGCGCCAGTGGCCAGCGAACTGCCCGTCCACCACGAGGCAGTGGTAGAAGAACTGCGCCCCGCGCGGAGCGGCGCCAAACAGGCCGTCCACGTCGAGCGCGGAACGGCTCTCCGTGTAGCCGATGATGTACTCGTCGTACGCCTGGAGCAGGTGCGCCGTCGGCGACGCATCGCGATCGCGCCCGGAGGCGTGCGGAGCCGCCCAGAACGTCTGCCCGTTGACCTCGACGTGCTTCAGCCCGGCCTCCGGCGCATCGAGATAGGGCGCGACCGCCTTCGCCGGGAGGCTGGACCACCAGGCGAAGTCCTTCAGTGTGGCGGGGCCGTGGCTGGTGAAGTAGCGCCGCACCAGCTCCGTCATGGCCTCTGGCACGGTGAGCGGCATCGTCGGCGGCACCCGCTCGTCCACCAGCGCGTACGTGTGCTGCTTGCCCCGCGGGACGCCGTTGCAGATCAGCGCGTCGAGCTCCGCGCGCATCACGAGGTGCGCGAGCTGCTGCACGCCGTCGACGGGGATCCCGGCGTCCGCGATCGCGACCTTCAGCTGCTGCCGCGTCAGGTGCTCGCCGCCGCGCAGCGCGTCCGCGATCGCCGCGCTGCTGCGCCGGTAGGCGTCCTCGTCGAGGCCGAGCCGGGCGTCGTAGGTCGCGTTGAAGCGGCGGACGCGGGGCGCGGTCAGCGCCTGCATCCAGCGCAGATCCTCCGCGACCACGAAGTGCCACGTGGGCCGCAGGACGTGCGTGCGCACGATCGCGCCGGACTCGATGGCGGCGTCGACGTCCGCGACGGACGCGGAGCGCATGCGCTGGCCCAGCGTCCACTTCGCGTAGGCGTACTCCTGCGACTGCACCGCACCGTGCCAGGCGACCACCGCCTGGGGCGAGGCGAACCGCGGATCGGAGATGCCCTGCGTCGCGAGGCGGCGATCGGCGATGGCTCGCAGCCCCGGCGCGGGCATCGCGGCCTAGTGGCGGAAGTGCCGCACGCCGGTGATCGCCATCGCCACGCCCAGGCGGTTCGCGGCCGCGACGGAGTCGTCGTCGCGGATCGAGCCGCCGGTGTGGGCGACCAGCGTGCAGCCGGCGCTCGCGGCCACCGCGACGGTGTCGGGGAACGGCAGGAACGCGTCGGTCGCGCAGACCGCGCCCACGGCACGCTCGCCCGCCTGCTCCTTGCAGATGCGCGCGGAGCCGACGCGATTCGGCTGGCCCGCGCCCATGCCGATGAGGATGCCGTTCTTTACGAAGACGACGCCGTTGGACTTCACGTGCTTGCAGATGTTCCACGCCACCTGCAGGTCGGACAACTCCCGCGCGGTGGGCTGGCGCTCGCTCACGATCTCGAAGTCCGTGACGAAGCGGACGTCCGCCTCCTGCACCAGCACGCCCCCGCGCACCGACTTGAACTCGACGCGCGCGGCGCGAGGCGATCCCATCGGCGCGGTGAGGATGCGCAGGTCCTTCGACTTCTTCTTCAGGTGCTCCAGCGCGTCCGGCTCGTAGCCCGGCGCGATCACGATCTCGTAGAACATGCGCGTCTCGCCGTCCGTGGGCGAACGCACCTCGCGCAGCGCGTCCGCGAAGGCGAAGTCCACGACGCGATTGGTCGCGACGATGCCGCCGTACGCCGACACGTAGTCGCCCTCGGTCAGCGCGCGCTCGAACAGCGACGCCACCGCGGCATCGCCCGACGCGAAGCACGCGGGGTTGGTGTGCTTGATGATCGCGATCGCCGGCGCCTCGAAGTCCGCGACCGCGTTGTACGCGGCGTCGGCGTCCAGGATGTTCACGTAGGACATCGCCTTGCCGTGGTGCTGCT
>CAZNZH010001019.1:0-1932 GCA_964577445.1 uncultured Myxococcales bacterium | reverse complement strand
GGCCGCGTCCAGCCCTGCGCGCATCTCGCCGCTCGAGCGGTAGCGCGCCTCGGGGTCACCGGCGAGCCCGCGCCGCAAGAAGGCCGCCGCCGCGTCAGGCAGCGCCGCCGCCCGCGCCGCGGTCACCGGGTCGTGGTTCGGGTCCAGCTTGCGCGCGCAGACCTCCTGGTAGCTCCCGGAGAAGGCGCGCTCGCCGGTCATCAGCTCAAACGCGATGACGGCCAGCGCGTAGAGGTCGGTCCAGGCGCCGATCCGCCCATGCCGGAGCTGCTCGGGCGCCATATACATGGGCGTGCCGGCGGTCATCGACGTGCGGGTGCGCTCGTCGACGAACTTCGCGAGGCCGAAATCCAGCAGCCGCACCAGCATCGGATCGCCCGCGACCGCCTGCAGCATGATGGTGTCCGGCTTGACGTCGCGGTGGACGATGTCCTGCCGGTGGGCGGCCTCCAGGCCGTTGAGCACCTGCCTGAAGATGTGGGCCAGCTCCGCGGTGGAGAAGCTCGCGTCGCGCCCGGCGCGCTCGGTGGTCTCATCGCGCAGGGTCCGCGCGTGGTCGACGTACTCCATCACGATGTAGGGGGTGCCCTCGTGGGACCCGTAACCCAGCAGCCGCACGACGTTCGGGTGCGAGAGCGCGGCCAGGGCGTCCGCCTCGCCCTCGAACTTGCCCATCACCAGATCCCCGGTCGCGGCGTCGCTCGCCGGCCCGCGCTTCATCAGCTTCAGCGCGACGTGGAGCGGGCGCCGCCGGATGGGGAGCTGCAGCGCCAGATAGACCAGCCCGAAGCCGCCGTCCCCGATGATGTCCACCACCAGGTAGTCCGCCAACACCTGCCCGATCAGGGGGTGGGTCGCCCGCGGGCCCGTGCCGACGAGACGCTGCGCGTGTTCGCTCGGGATATAGCGATAGTCGCGGCGCTGGCACACCCGCTCAGAGCACGGCGCGCCCGCCTCACCGCGCTGCCCGCAGCTCGGGCAAGCGCCGATATCCGGGGTCAGATCGTTCACACGCTCAGCGGAGAAGAGGGCCGCAGTGCTTCGGCCGCGTTGTCGGACAGGCCGGAGAAGGAGCTTTCAGGTACCGGAATTCGGCCGCACAAGCAACGCGAAGCGCGCCCGCGTTGCTCCAGCGCGGCCGGGCGTGCCAGGATGTGGGGCGTCACCCCCGCAAGATATCGAGGTCTGCCATGGATAGCACCGAGCGCAGGGTCGAGCTGCTTCAGGAATCCCGTTATTTCCATGGGTTGGCGCGCGAGGCGCTGCTCGAGGTCGCCAAGGTCAGCCGCATGCGGACCTTCGAGCGCGGCGACGTGCTGATACAGCAGGATTCGCCGGCCGACGCCCTCTACGTGGTGGCCGAGGGCACCGTGGAGGTCTACATCGAAGACGGCGCGACGGGCGCGGGGCGGCTGGTCAAGCGGATGACCCGCGGCGCGTGCTTCGGGGAAATAGCCATCCTCACGGGTTTCAGCCGCACCGCGACCGTCCGGGCCGACGACGCCGGGTCGGTGCTGCTCATCGACGCGCCGGATCTCGAGGCGCTGCTCGCCCGCGAGGCGCGCGTGGCCATGTCGATGTGCAAGACGCTGGCGGCTTGGATCTACAGCGCCAACATCCAGGACCAGTACCGCTACATCCACCTGGAGAGCTTCGGCTACCAGACCGAGCTGCTCTCCGCGGTGCCGCTCGACATGCTCGAGTACTACGGCGCGGTCCCGCTCCAGCGCGATGGTCAGCGGGTCATCGTCGGGATGACGGACCCGACCAGCATCGTCGCCGTGGACGAGCTGCGGCGGCACTTCCCGGACGCGGTCATCGAGGTGGTCGCCATCAGCTCAAGCGACCACGACTACCTGATGGCGACCGCGCGGGCCGAGGCCATCGAGGTCATCGAGGTCGCCTGAGAAGGTGTTCCCATATTCGGACCGA
>CAZNZH010001018.1:0-1933 GCA_964577445.1 uncultured Myxococcales bacterium | reverse complement strand
CTGGGGGACGATGGAGATGTGGGCTACGTCGAGGCGCTCGGGCATGACTGCGAGGTGCCATCCGGCCAGGTCCGGCACGACGGTATGGAACGCGGGGTCGACGCCGAGCCGAAGCTCCGGCTCGTTGAAGATGCGCCAGCCCCCAGGACCTCCGAGCCCGAGATCGAAGGGCGGGCCAAGCAGCGAGCCCAGACGCGAGGCCGCCATCGTATGGGGAACCGCGGGTCGCGGGCTGACGACCAGCGCCCCCGCGAGTATCTCGCCGACCACGCCGGGCGGGAGCGCCTCGATGTCGGCGTACGTCGGGGCGCGATGGCTTTCGCCCGACTGACTCATATCGGCAGCATAGCCGGCGGAGCAGGCGAAGTCGACGTGGCGAACGGCGAGGAGCTGACACCGGCTTTCCGCTTGCCGGGCGTCTCTACCGCGCTACCCCGCCGTCCACTCGCGACCGAATCGCGGGATAGCGCGCGGCGAGGGCGAGCGCGCGCAGCACGACGAAGGCGACGAAGGCCCACCACAGGCCGCGGTTGCCCCAGCTCGGCATGAGCAGCAGCGACAGCGCGAGGAAGGCCAGACACGACAGGGCGCTGGCGTTGCGCATGTCGCGGGTGGCGGTGGCGCCGATGAAGATGCCGTCGAGTTGGAACGCGGCGAAGGACAGCGCCACGTAGATGGCGGTGTGCGGCACTAGCTCCAGGGCGAGGGCGCGGACGGGGGCGAGGTCCGTCAGCGCGCGGACGGCCCACGGGCCTAAGAGCCAGACCGCGGTGGCCAGCCCCGCCGCGCTGACGGCTGAGAGCTGAGTGGACAGGCGCACGGCCCACGCGAATGCCGTCCAACGACGCCACCGCCGCGTAGAGGCGGGAGTCCTGTCGCGCCGAGGCGAAGCTCGTGGCGCGGTTGTCCAGTGCGGCCTGGCGACCCCAAGCGCGGGGTGCCTGCTTTCGGGGATCCGTGACTAAGCCGGTGGAATCCCTGGGCGGGGCTTCGGTTGGATGCCCTGCAACCTACGACTCCCAGGGACCGCCTGGTGGCCAGTGGAGGCCGGAGACCGAGGTTTTCGTGGCGGCGGCGAGGGGGCTGCTTGCGAATCTTGTGATCGCTGCGGTGGTCTCTGCGAGTGTGAGCGCGTCACGGACGCCGGCCTTGCGCACGAAGCCAGACCACTGCGCGTTCTTGGCGGGGTCGGCCGCGAAGGCGTCGGTCAGCGCGACCGGGGTGGAGGTAGGCATCACCGTTTTGCGGCGGTGGAACGTCGCCTGGATGGCGCGTTGAAGGAGGTCGCCATCGAAAGCGAAATCTCGGGCCAGAATCGCGACGTCATAGAAGTCCTTCATCCGGCTGTTCGCCATGCCTGGTTGGACCATCGCCTCAAGTTTCTCCGCGACCACCGTCTCGCGCGGATAGGCCTGAAGGCGCGGCGCCGGGAAGTCCAACAGGGTCGGGAACTCCACGCGCTGCGCCCTGGGGGTGATGACGTCGCCGAAGCCCACGTCGACCTGCATTCGCGAGCGCGCTGTCGTGACGCGGGCCACGAATTCTGCGCGGACGCCACCGTGCTCATTGCCTTCGCGAATCAGGTCTACCGCGAGCGAGGCGAGGTCGAATCGGACGCCGTCGTCCGGGACTGCGAGCGTCAGCAGCTCGGTGATCACCTCGCGGACGTGAGCGACGCCGGGGTCGCCGAAGCCGAGCAGGTCAAGGTCGCGGGTCGCGCGGTGTGGCTTGCCGGTCCAGACCACAAACAGCGCGGCGCCTTTGAGGACGAAGTGCTGAGCATGGCGCGACGCGGCGAGGCGGTAGAGCAGGCGCTCGTTCGCGTAGCGCGTCAGCACGGACTGATAGTCGTCGCCTCGCTCCCGGGCGAGGCGCGCAAGCCGAGTCCGCACCGACGCTGCGACGTCGCTCGGTGGGGTCTTCGTCACGCCAG
>CAZNZH010001017.1:0-1942 GCA_964577445.1 uncultured Myxococcales bacterium | reverse complement strand
CGGTCGACCCCCATCACCTCGCCGGTGGACTTCATCTCCGGACCGAGCAGCGTGTCGTTGCCGGGGAAGCGGTTGAAGGGGAAGACCACCTCCTTGACCGAGACGTGCTTTGGGATGACCTCCTTGGTGAAGCCGAGCTCGCGCAAGGTCGCGCCGGCCATGACCCGGGCCGCCAGCTTGGCGATGGGGACGCCGGTGGCCTTCGACACGAAGGGGACGGTGCGGGACGCCCGCGGGTTGACCTCCAGCACGTAGACGGTGCGGCCGCGCACGGCGAACTGCACGTTCATCAGGCCGACCACGCCCAGCTCGCGCGCCATGGCGACCGTCTCGTCGCGCACGACGTCCAGCACCGGCTCGGCCAGGTCGTGGGGCGGCAGCGAGCAGGCCGAGTCGCCCGAGTGCACGCCGGCCTCCTCGATGTGCTGCATCACGCCCGCGATGACGACGTCGGTGCCGTCGGCCAGCGCGTCCACGTCCAGCTCCACCGCGTCCTCGAGGAACTCGTCGATGAGCACAGGGTGGTCGGGCGAGACCTGCACGGCGTTGCGCATGTAGCGCGCCATGTCGTCCAGGGTGTAGACGATCTCCATGGCGCGGCCGCCCAAGACGTAGCTCGGTCGCACGATGATCGGGAAGCCGATGGCCTCGGCGATGCGCATGGCCTCCGCCTCGGTGCGGGCCAGCCCATTTCGCGGCTGGCGCAACCCCAGCTTGGTGACCATGGCGCCGAAGCGCTCGCGATCCTCGGCGCGATCGATGGCGTCGGTGGGCGTCCCCAGGATCGGGACGCCGAGGGCGTCCAGCGCCGTCGCGAGCTTCAGCGGGGTCTGCCCGCCGAACTGCAAGATGACGCCCATCGGCTTCTCGATGTGCAGGATCTCGAGCACGTCCTCGAGGGTCAGCGGCTCGAAGTAGAGCCGGTCCGACGTGTCGTAGTCCGTGGAGACGGTCTCCGGGTTGCAGTTGACCATGATGGTCTCAAACCCGGCCTCCGACAGCGCCATGGCCCCGTGGACGCAGCAGTAGTCGAACTCGATGCCCTGGCCGATGCGGTTGGGGCCGCTGCCCAAGATCACGATCTTCTCAGCGGTCGTCGGCGCCGCCTCGCACTCGCCTTCGTAGGATGAGTAGAGGTACGGCGTCAGCGCCTCGAACTCGGCGGCGCAGGTGTCCACCCGCTTCATCACCGGCCGCACGCCCAGCCGGTGGCGCAGCTCGCGGACGGCGGTCTCGCTACCCCCGCGCAGCGTGGCGATGCGCGCGTCGGCGAACCCCTCGCGCTTCCACCGCCGCATGGTGCTGGCGTCGGGCTCGGGTGCCGACGCGATGTCACCCTCCATGGCGATGAGCAGCTCGATGTGGTGCAAAAACCACGGGTCGACCCCGGTCGCGTCGTGGATCTCGGCGATGGTCATGCCCGCGCGAAACGCGTCGCCCACGGCCCACAGGCGATCCGGGTTCGGCACGCGCAGGGCGCGCAGCAGCGCCTGGGTCGCCTCTTCGCCCTCGGGGATGGGCCGCAGCGAGTCAAACCCGACGCGGCCGGTCTCCAGCGAGCGCATCGCCTTTTGGAGGCTCTCCCGGAAGGTGCGCCCGATGGCCATGACCTCACCCACCGACTTCATCTGGGTCGTGAGCACGGCCGGCGTCTCGGGGAACTTCTCGAAGGTGAAGCGCGGGATCTTGGTGACCACGTAGTCGATGGTCGGCTCGAAGCACGCCGGCGTGGACCCCGTGATATCATTACGGATCTCGTCGAGCGTGTAGCCGACGGCGAGGCGCGCGGCGATCTTGGCGATGGGAAAGCCCGTCGCCTTCGACGCCAGCGCCGACGAGCGGCTCACCCGCGGGTTCATCTCGACGACGATCATCCGGCCGTCCGCCGGGTTGACCGCGAACTGCACGTTGGAGCCGCCGGTGTCGACGCCGATCTCGCGCA
>CAZNZH010001016.1:0-1943 GCA_964577445.1 uncultured Myxococcales bacterium | reverse complement strand
GGACATCACGCTCTACCGCGACGACGTGTTGATGGGCCTGCCGCAGCCGGTGGTCGGGCGCACCGAGATGCCCTTCGACGTCACGGGCCAGCGGCTGGTGCTGGTCGACGACGTGCTCTACACGGGCCGCACCGTGCGCGCCGCCTTGGACGCGATCATCGACTACGGGCGACCCGCGTGGATCCGCCTCGCTGTCTTGGCCGATCGCGGCATGCGCGAGCTGCCGATTCAGGCGGACTTCGTCGGCCACCGCGTCTCCACCGTGGCGGGCGAGTCGGTCAAGGTCGAGCTGACCGAAGAGGGCGCGCCCGCGGACCGCATCGTCCTGCGGCGGCCGAAGGGGGCACGGTGAGCATTCAGCTACGCCATCTCCTCGGCATGGAGGGGGTCGACCGCGAGACCATCACGGCGATCCTCGACCTGGCCGACCACTTCAAGCGGGTCAACCAGCGCAAGGTCAAGAAGGTCCCGGCGCTGCGCGGCGTGATGGTGCTGAACTTCTTCGTCGAGGCCTCGACGCGGACCCGCACCAGCTTCGAGATCGCCGAAAAGCGCCTGTCCGCCGACACGCTGAACTTCTCGGCCTCGACCTCGAGCTTGTCCAAGGGCGAGACCCTGGTGGACACGGCGCGCACGCTTCAGGCCATGGCGCCGGACATCGTGGTGGTGCGGCATCAGGGCGCGGGCGTCCCGCTCTTGCTGACGCGCAGCATCGACGCGGCCATCGTCAACGCAGGCGACGGCTGGCACGAGCACCCCACCCAGGCCCTGCTCGACATGCTGACGATGCGCGAGCACAAGGGCCGCCTCGCCGGCCTCAAGGTCGCCATCGTGGGCGACATCACCCACAGCCGCGTCGCGCGCTCGAACATCTTCGCCCTGGTGACCATGGGCGCCGAGGTCAGCGTCGCCGGCCCGCGCACCATGGTCCCGCCTGCGCTTGAGGGCCTGGGCGTGCGGGTGCACCACCGCATCGAGCCCGCCATCGAGGGCGCGGACGTCGTGATGATGCTGCGTATCCAAAAAGAGCGGATGGTCGGCGGTCTCTACCCCGACGACCGCGAGTATTTTCGCTACTTCGGGCTCACCCGCGAGCGGCTGCGGCTGGCCGCGCCCGACGCCATCGTGATGCACCCCGGCCCCATGAACCGCGGCGTCGAGATAGCGCCCGAGGTGGCCGACGGCGAGCACGCGGTGATCCTGGAGCAGGTCGCAAACGGCGTGGCCGTGCGGATGGCGGTGCTCTATCTGGTCGCGGGCGGCGGGCGCGAGGCGGTGGAGGCATGAGCGAGCGCACCTGGCTGGTCGGCGGGCGGCTCTTGGACGCCGAGCGCGGGCTCGACGGCGCCGGCGCGGTGGCGGTCGAGGGCGGGCGCATCGTCGCCGTGACCCGAGACACGCCCGCGCCCGCGGCCGGCGAGCGCGTCGAAGACCTCGATGGCGCCTGGCTGATCGCGGGCATGACCGACCTGCGCTGCGCGCTCCGCGAGCCGGGCTTCGAGCAAAAAGAGACCATCGCGACGGGCCTGCGCGCCGCCGCAGCGGGCGGCTTCACCCAGGTCTGCGCCACGCCGGACACCGAGCCCGTGGTCGACCGCGCCGCCGTGGTCGCCGAGATAGCCGGCCTCGCCGCCCGCGCCAAGGCCGCCCGCCTGCTGCCCGTGGGCGCGGCGACCCTGGGCCTGCGCCACGACACCCTCGCCCCCATCGGCGAGCTGCACGACGCCGGCTGCGTGGCGCTGAGCACGGGTGAGCAGCCGATCTCGGGCGCTGGTTTCATGCGCCGCCTGCTCGAGTACGCCGACGGCTTCGGGCTGGTCGTGATGACCGCGCCCGCGGAGCCGAGCATGGGCGGCGTCTGCGACGAGGGCCCCTGGTCGACGCGCCTGGGACTGCCCGAGACGCCCGCCGCGGCCGAGGCCATCGCGGTCAGCCGCGACCTG
>CAZNZH010001015.1:0-1950 GCA_964577445.1 uncultured Myxococcales bacterium | reverse complement strand
CCCACGCGGACCCCGGCCGGGTTTTTGCCCCCGTGGCCGAACGGCGAGGTGCCGCCGGTGCCGATCCAGCGGTTTCCGCCGTCGTGCCGCTCGTCCTGCTCCTCGAGGCGCTGCTCGAACAGCTCGCGCAGCTTGTCCAGGGGCAGCGCCTCGAGGGCCGCCAGCTCCTCCGGGCTGAGCATCGGCGGCGCCTTCGGGTCCTCGAGCCAGCGCAGCAGCTCATCGGCGAGGCTGGTCGGCATGGCCCCGTCGGCAAACACCGCAGCGAACACCTGATCGTAGAGGTCGAACGCCGCCTCGTGCTTCACCAGCAGCGCGCGCGCCACATGATAGAAATCCGTCAGGTCGGGGCGCACATAGCCCTCGGCCAGCGCCTGCATCAGCGCCATCCACTCCGACAGCCCGACCCGCACCCCGGCGTCGCGCAGACCGAAGAAGAACTCGCCGAAGAGCAGGCGCTCCGTGCTCATGCTCAGCGCCCCCGCTGGCGGAGCACGACCGCGAGGTCCTGCTCGCGCTTGAGCAGCGTGCCCAAAAACGGCATCTCGGTGCGCAGGCGCTCGGGGTTCACGCCGGTCGCCACCAGCGCCCCGATCCAGTCGATGAGCTCGCTGGTGCTGGGGCGCTTGCGCAGCCCGTCGACGCCGCGCAGCCGGAAAAACGCCGTCAGCGCGGCTTCGAGCAGCTCTTGGCCCAAGGCGGGGAAGTGTACCGCGACGATCTCGGTCATCAGCGCCCGGTCGGGAAACGCGATGTAGTGGAAGACCGCGCGGCGCAAGAACGCATCGGGCAGCTCCTTCTCGCTGTTGGACGTGATGATGACGACCGGGCGCTGCTTCGCCGCGATGCCGTCGCCGGTCTCTGGGATGGTGAAGCTCATCTGGTCCAGCTCGTGGAGTAGGTCGTTGGGAAACTCCACGTCCGCCTTGTCTATTTCGTCGATGAGCAGCACGACGCGGGCGTCGGCCGCAAACGACTCGCCCAGAGGCCCGAGGCGAATGTACTGCCGGATATCATTGACGTCTTTGTCCTGAAACCGGCTGTCGTACAGGCGCTGCACCGTGTCGTACACGTAGAGCCCGTCTTTGGCCTTGGTGGTCGACTTCACGTGCCAGGTCAGCAGCGGCATCCCGAGCCCGGCCGCGACCGACCGCGCCAGCAGCGTCTTCCCCGTGCCGGGCTCGCCCTTGATCAGCAGGGGGCGGCCGAGTCGCACCGCCACGTCGACGATGCGCCGCAGCTCGTCGGAGGCGATGTAGTCGTCGGTGCCTTGCCAGGTCGTCGTCTTCTGCGAGGGCGTCGTCGTCACGGAAATCTCTCCCCGGGTCATGGGTCCGCGAAAGGTACCAGCGGCGAGCCGGCCAAAGCACGCCATTTTGGGGCGGCGGGCCGGGTCCAGCGCGCGCGGGGTCGTCAGGGGAGCTCGATCGGATCGAGCTGCTGGGGGCGCGGGGCCGGCGCGTCGGGGTCGGTCTGCACCCGCGCGAAGGCGAGCCAGCTCTGCACCTCGCGAATCGCCCGCGCCGTCCGGGCCTCGCGCAGCGCGTCCTCGAACCAGCCGATGGACTCGCGCAGCTTGCTCGCGTGGGCGTAGAGCTTGCCGATGTCGTAGGCGGGCCACCAGCGGGTCGAGCGCGGCCAGGTCCAGCGGTCGAGGTGCGCCGCCGCGAGGGTGAAGGCCTCGAGCGCCTCTTGCCGCCGGTCCAGCTCGAGCAGCAGGTGCCCCATCCGCCAGGCCGTCATGGGCACCGGCGCCTCGGTCAGCGCCCGCTTGTAGCTGCGCAGCGCGGCCTCCTGGTCGCCCCGCGCCTCCGCGAGGACGCCCGCGTTGTGCAGCGCCGCGGGGTCCTCGGCGCCCAACGCCAGCGCGCTCTCGACCGCCCGCTGCGCCGCGTCCAGGTCGCCCGCGTGATGTTCGATAGCCGCCAGCAGGTTCAACCGCCGCCGCCG
>CAZNZH010001014.1:0-1951 GCA_964577445.1 uncultured Myxococcales bacterium | reverse complement strand
TTGAGGCTGTCGGAGAACTCCACGACCTCGTAGTCCTGGCCGCGCAGGATGGCGGCGACGGTCACGAGGCTGGTCGGGTCGTCATCGACGAGCATGACCCGGTACGGGGCGGCTGGTTCGCGCGTCATGCGTGGGCACTCCCTGCGGCGTCATGGCGCCGAGCCTGAACGGCCGCCCGCGGCAGCGACGGGAGGCGTTGGGGGGGCTGCGAAGACTCCGAGGGACCTCGGAACGGACACTCGCGCCGCCGCGAATTATCGCGCGAAGCACCGTGAAGACTAAGGCAGCGGGAGCAGATGGTCAATTCGACACGCAGCCCCGCTGGCGGCCCTGAGAAGGTGTTCCCGCAGCCTCTCGCCGCGTGGCTCGGTCCGCATATGGGAACGCCGTCGGAGGCGACGGGTCGCCATCCGCGTTGACCCACGGGCGTGGGCGGGTACCATGCTGCCCGGAACAAGGAACGCTTTAGTGAAACGCGTCGTCGTCATCGAAGACAACGCCGACAACCGGCTCCTGGTCGATGCGATCCTCTCGGACGGCTACGCCATCGAGGAGTACGAGAGCGGCGAGGAGGCCCTGACGGCCATGCACGCCGTGCCGCCTGACCTCGTGCTCTTGGACGTCTCGCTGCCGGAGATGGACGGCGTCGAGGTGCTGCGCCGGCTGCGATCCGATGAGCGCCTCGCACATCTGCCGGTGATCGCGCTGACCGCACACGCGATGCGGGGCGACAGGGAGCGGTTTTTGGCGATGGGCTTCGACGACTATGTCGCGAAGCCCATCGTGGACGAAGAGGTGCTCGTTTCGGCGGTGGCTCGTCTGCTCGCGCGGTAGGTCGGGCGTGGCGAGCCGTCGCGGTGGCGCGGCAGCGTCGCCGCCATATCTATTGCGAACCGACTCCTCGGCGGCGGGCCATCGGGCTCGCCGCCGGGTCATCTCCAGGCGGCTGGGAGGCGTTTGATGCGATTTCGACGCCCCGTGGCGCTCGTCGCCGCCGGCAGTGACGCTGCCGCGCTGGCTGACGTGGCGCGATTGCTCGAGGTGATGGCCCCGAACGCCGAGGCGGTGGCTGCCTACACGTGGGTGCCGGAGCCGCCCCGGCCCAGCCTGGGCGAGCCGGCCTGGGAAGCGCTGGTGGCGGCGCTGGCCCTCGGCGACGAGACCCTGGACGCGCTGAGCGCCGAGCTTGGGCCGACGCTGCCGGTGCGACACCGCGAGGCCGGTCTCGCTTTTGCCGGCGAGGCCGTCACGGCGGCGACCCGGGCCTTCGACGCGGATCTGCTGGTCTTGGCCGCCGGCCCCGACGGCCCCTCGCGCGTCATCGCCACCTGGGTCGCCCGCTCGGCCCGCACGCTGGGGATAGCGGTCGTCTGGGTCAACGACCACGCGGTCATCCCGACCGGCGCGGCGGCCTCGCACCTGCTCTGCCCCTTCGAACGGACCTTGTCACCCATGGGTCCGATGGCGCGATTTCTCATCCAGCACGATCACCCCGACGCGCAGGTCACCTTCGTCGGCCTGAGCAAAGCCCGCCGCGGCGCCGTCCCCCGCGCGGCGGCGTTCACCGAGGTGACCGGGCTGAGGGCGCGAGTCCACATCCACTTCGCCGAAGACCGCCCGCTCATGGGGACCCTCGATCTCCTGCGCGAGGAGGCCGACCGCCTCGACGCCGGGTTCATCTGCTTTCCCTTCGCCGCCACCAGCGGCTTGGTGCAGGCGGCCGCAGCGCTCGTGGCCCCCCAACTGCTCGCGGCCGCCCAGCGCCCCATCATCTTCGTCCCCGGCGAGCTGGCCGCCGGCAGGTTCGGCACCACGACCAGCCTCGACTCCGCCGACGTCGCCGCGACCTTCGACCGCGTGCTGCGCGTCCACGTCGCCTGCCTCGGCCCGCTGGACTTCGACACGGGCCGCGTGGGCGAGACCATCAGCCTGGTCGCCGGCGGCGCCGTGC
>CAZNZH010001013.1:0-1964 GCA_964577445.1 uncultured Myxococcales bacterium | reverse complement strand
GCTGAAATCCTGCGCCTTCTTCGAGAAGTCGCCGAGATCCAGCGACAGCCCGACGAAGCCGCCCAGCCCGAAGAACCCCTCGCTGTCTTCGGCCTTGTCGAAGGTGGTGCCCGCCTTCGGCCCCCAGCCGTCGCCCAGCGGCGCCCGCTGAAAGCTGCTCTCATGCCACACCAGGTTGTGGTGCCACATGACCCGGCTGCCCTTGAGCCGCGCGATGGCCCCCGGGTTGTACTGGAGCGCGGTCAGGTCCTTCACCGCGACGGTGTTCGCGCCGCCTCGACCCAGCGCCCGCGCGCCGTTGTCGGGAATCTCGAAGCCGCCGGCGTGCGCGACGCCAACCATCCCGAAAACCCAGGCGCCCAAGAGCGTGAAAACGCAGGTGTTCCCTGGGTTTTTGCCGAACCTTCGCATCCATCCCCTCCGGCGTCGCGAGCCAGCGTCTCCGCTACCACAGCGCGCCAGCCTTCGTCCATGCGCCCTTGGCTCTATGCGCTCTTGGCACGGACCGCGCGCCCGCCCTATAGTCTGCCCGCCTCCAGACCCGGGACCTCCGATGCGGCTCACCTCCCTCCGTTCCGCGCTCTTCTGCACGCTGCTCTCTGTCGCGGCCTGCTCAAACCCCACCGACGACCGCGTCAACATCTTCCCGTTCACCGGGGTCTCCGCGGACGCCACGCCGGACGTGGTCGAGGAGATCATCGTCGACCCGACGTCGGAGAGCTTCCTGGTCGACTGCATCCGCATCGAGAACCTCGGCAACGTCGGCCCCGAGGGCTTTCAGACGCAGTTCCTCGGCCGCGCCTGGACCGCCGACATCACGGCTCGCAAGCTCAACATCATCTTCGACGTCATCGGGCGAAACGTCGGCGGCGGCGCCCTGACGCTTCAGCTCCACTCCGGCATCGGCACCTCGCTCAGCGACATGTGCAACGAGCCCACCAGCGACTCGCCGATCGTCGAGGGCTCCTTCGTGGTCGACGGCGGCGACAAGGTCCCCTTCCCCACGCCGGGCGACGAGGACCCCTGCATCGTCGACAAGCCCGGCGAGACCGGCCTCGGCGACAAGGGCACCGTGGAGCTCGGCACCGACGATCGCGTCTTCATCTACGCCGAAGACGACAACGGCGTGCCCTTCAACTGCACCTCGGACCCCACCCCCGACGCCGTGCCGCTGCGCGCGATCCATTTCACCATAACGCTCACCCCGGACGGCACCCGCGCCGCCGGGCGCCTCACCGGCTGCCTGTCGCTCCGGGAGGCCACCTCGCTGTGTTCCTGCATCGGCAAGTGCGCCGGCGCCAACGGCCCGGGCGACGTCCAGGCCGAGGGCCCCTGCGAGGGCTGCCCCCTGGGCGGCAAGCCGCTGTCCACCCAGCTCGCGGGCGTCAAGCCGACGCCCAAGTGCACCGCGCTGCTCGGCGAAGACGCCTTCGACCTCGACGCCAACTTCTCAGCCACCCGCATGCCGAGCAAGCCGCTGACCTGCCAGTAGCGACGGCGCCGCGCGAGCGGAGGACAGGGCCCACGCCTTGACGCCCTCGCTCGTCACCGTCCTCGCGCTGTCTCAGGACCGGCGCTTCGAGGTCATGCGCCACGCCGCGCCGCTCGACCTCGACATGAGCGCGGGCTGGGCGTCATAGTCTCCCGACGTACTTCGGCCGGGAGTAAGCTCGTGGCTATTCGCAGTAGTGGTCGCGGCTCCGTCGGGCTGGTGGCGGTGGCGGCGCTCTTCGCCCTTGGCGAGGTCGCGTGCAACGCCCCCGGTGGAGGCGGCAGCGTGGTCTACGTGGTCTACGTGGACGCCGCGACCGAAGGCGTTGGCGACGCGGGCCTCGGCGGCGACACCACGAAGCCGGACACGCAGGCGGACGGCGACGATGCTACGGGCCGCGATACGACGGCGCCCGATGCCACGCCGGACGTGGTCGAGGAGATCATCGTCGACCCGACGTCGGAGAGCTTCC
>CAZNZH010001012.1:0-1967 GCA_964577445.1 uncultured Myxococcales bacterium | reverse complement strand
CATGACCGGCGACACCATCGGCCAAGCCAGCCAGGCCTTCCTCGACCGCGTCCGCCGACCCTGCCTGACCAAGCCCTTCAAGATCAGCCAACTCAAGGCTTTCATTCAAGCTCTGGTGAAGTCGGACGACGGCTGAGGGCGCCAGGAAAGCCGGCTAATCCGCCTTGGCGGCCCACTCTTTGAGGCGCGCCTCCAGCGGCTCCCACTTCACCGCGCCGGCCACCACGTCGGCGTTGCGGACCAGCTCCGCCAGCCGGCTCACGGTGATCTTGCGAACAGCCTGAGCCTGCTCATTGTAGATCGCCGTGATATCCAAGCTCATCACATCCGAGGTCGGCACCTGCACCGCCTCGTCGGTCGACTTCGCGTCGGACGGCAGCACCATCATCTGCCAGTCCTCCCGGTCGTTCGCCGGGTTGTTCGGGTCCTTGAGCGTGATCTGAGCCGGCTTGCCGGTGTCCTTGACCCAGCGCCCCTTCGCCACCGGGATCTTCCCGACCCCCTCGACGTCCTCGGTCGACCGCTCGATGAGAATCGTCCGCGTGGTCGACCCCGACGGCCGCGCCATCCGCAGCAGGCTGGTCGCCTCGTCGACGGAGTACGAGATCGTGTCGAAGAGCTGCTTGGTCCGCGTCGAAAAGCGCAGCGCCTCCAGCAAGACGTCGTCGCTGTAGATGACCATCAGGTCCTCCATCACCCCCTCGGGGCTGATGAAGGCGCTCTCCTTCTGAAACTGCGCCAGCTTGGGGATGAGATCCTGAAGCGGCTTCTCCATCTGGAGGATGTCACCGCTGGCCTCCACGGCGTCGATGGTCTCGACGGCCTGGTCCAGCGCGTCCTTCATGTCGCTGATGGCCTTCAGCGTCGGTTCGCCGCTCGCGGTCTTCGCCTTTTGGAAGTAGGCGAGCTTGTCCTTGGTCAGCATGGCGTAGGTCGCGCGGTTGTCGCGGGCGCTGAGCGACTTGCCGAGGATCGTGCCCATGAGGATGCCCAAGACCACCACGACCGCCAGCGCCACCAGCACCGGCCCGAGCGACAGCTTGCCCTTGACCGGCACGTCGAAGGCGCTGAGGTCTTCGCCCGGCAGCCGCGCGGGCAGCGGCGTGTGCTCCTGACCGAGCGGATTGAACGCCTCCAGCGGCGTGCCCGCCTCGGCGTCCGCCTGCTCGGCCAGAGACCGCGCCCGCTCGATCTCCTCCGCGGAAGCGGTCGCCGGCAGCGCGGCCGGGTCGCTCACCTTGGGCGGCTCCGGGCGCTTGGTCCGCCGCTGCAAGCCGAGACGCGCCTTCAGATCTGCTGGGTCGACCTTGGGCTTGCCACCCTCTGTCGTCTCGTCGCTGTCTGCCACCGCGCCCTCCAAAATCCGACGGCCCTAGAGGGCGGCAACCTAGCATGGAGCCTTGCACTGTCAAGCCGGCGCTAGCCCCCGAATGCACCACCTCGACGCGCTCGGTGCTCGACCCAGGCGGTCCGTTCGGGCGGCGCGACCGCTCGCCCGCCGGGAGCGCTTTCTCGCGCGCCGCTCGAGGCGGCGATACCTTCGAGCCATGAACAGACCCGCCCCAAACGACTCCGAAGCGCGCCGCCCCCCGCCACCTGTGGACTGGAGCGCGGTCAAACGCGTCCACGTCATGGGGATCTGCGGCAGCGCCATGGGCGCCTTTGCCGGGATGCTGCGCGCGTCGGGCTACGAGGTGCGCGGCTCCGATCGGGGCGCGTACCCGCCGATGTCGACGACCCTCGCAGCGCTTGGCGTCCACATCTACGAGGGCTACGCCGCGTCAAACCTCGAGTGGGGGCCCGACGTCGTGGTCGTCGGCAACGTCGTGCGGCCCGATTTCCCCGAGGCGGTCGCGCTGCGCGAGCGAGCGATCCCCCACTGCTCGCTGCCCCAAGCCCTCGCGGCCCTCTACATCCGCGGCCGGCACAGCGTCGTGATCACGGGCACCCACGGCAAGACCACGACC
>CAZNZH010001011.1:0-1968 GCA_964577445.1 uncultured Myxococcales bacterium | reverse complement strand
CCGGACATGAAGCGGCGGGCTTTGAACTCGGCGCTCATGTGCTGGGCGGAGACGGGCAGGCGGCTGATGAGGGCGTCCAGCGCGGCGCGGCGGGCGCGGGCGGGGACGCGGGCCAAGACGCGGGCGGCGGACTCGGCGAAGAAGGTCGGGTAGCCCAAGAAGAGCTCGTCGCCGCCGTCGCCGCCCAGCGCCACGGTGACGTGCTCTTTGGTGAAGCGGCTGAGCAGCCAGGTGGGGATGATGGAGGGGTCGGCGAAGGGCTCGTCGAGGAGCGACAGGAGCTCGGGGATGAGCTCGAGGAGGCTATGGGGGGCGAGGATCTCCTCGTGGTGCTCGGTGCCGAAGTGGGCGGCGACGCGGCGGGCGTGGGGCGACTCGTCGAAGGACTTTTCGGTGAAGCCGACGGCGAAGGTGCGGATCTTGCGGGGGTCCATGGACTCGGCCATGGCGGCGACGACGGCGGAGGAGTCGAGGCCGCCGGAGAGGAAGACGCCCAGGGGGACGTCGGCCATGAGGCGGGAGTCGACGGCGGCGACCAGCGAGGTCCACAGGGCGTCGGCGGATCGCTGGAGGGTGCGGTAGCGGGGGGCGCCCGGGCGGACGTCGTACCAGGCGTCGACGGTGAAGCAGCCGTGTTGGTAGAGCAGGCGGCTGCCGGGGGGGAGGCGGCGGATGCCGCGGTAGATGGTGGCGGCGCCGGGGACGCAGTCGAAGGCGAGGTAGCGGCGGAGGGCGACGGGGTCGACGTCGCGGCCGACCAGCGGGTGGACCAGCAGGGCCTTGGGTTCGGACGCGAAGGCGAGGCCGCCGCCGGGGAGCGGGGCGTAGTAGACGGGCTTTTGGCCGGCGGAGTCGCGGGCGAGGAGGAGCTCGCCGGTGCCCGCGTCCCAGAGGGCGAGGCCGAACATGCCGCGGAGGGATTTCGGGAGATCCGCGCGGTCCAGGCACCACATCCAGGGCAGCACGGCGCAGTCGGAGCCCGAGGCGGGGCCTTGGGAAAAGACGGTGGCGATGCGGTCGCGCAGGCTGGCGTGGTTGTAGATCTCGGCGTTGGCCCGCGCGACGATGTCGCCGCCGTTGGCGCAGAGCCGGGCGGCCGGCCGGCGAGAGATCGACGATGGAGAGGCGGCGGTGGCCGAGCCACGCGGGCGCGGCGATGTACTCGCCAGCGTCGTCGGGGCCGCGGTGGCGGAGCGCCTCGCGCATCCGCCGCAGCACGGCGTCCGGGTCCGGCGTGCGACCGGCGGGGTCGATGAATCCGACGATTCCGCACATGGGGAGGGCCTGGGGTTGGAGCCGGGGACCGAGGGTCGCGGGGGCGGAGGCTGGCTGTCAGGGCGGTCTTTACCACGCAGACAGTGAGGCACGCAGAGGGATAGGAGAAGGGTTGGGGCGCGTGGCTGAGGGGGTGGTGGCGAATCGTTGGCGGGTTGGATTGAACCACGGCGGCAACGGGGCATCGAGGTCGCGCTGAGGTGCGCTCCGTGCGCCGCCGCGGCGAAACACAGCCCCCAACCGCCTCAGTGACCCGCGCGGCGGTCCAGGGGGTCGGCGGCGGGGAGGTTCACGGTCTGGCGCACCACGTAGATGGGTTTGCCTTGGGACTCGTAGTAGGTGCGCATCGCTATCTCGGAGAGCAGGCCGAAGAGCAGGATCTGCAAACCTCCGAGGGCCAAGAAGATGCCGGTCAAAAAGAAGGGGTCGGTGTAGAGCGGCTCGCCCCAGATCAGGCGTTTGACGATGGTCCACGTCCAGCAGAGGCCGGCCGCGCCCCAGACGCGAAAGCCCAAATGGCCAAAGAAATACAGGGGTTTTGTGGCGTAGGTCAGCAGGAAACGGACGGTCAGCAGGTCGAGCAGGACGCGCACGGCCTTGCCGAGGTTGTACTTGCTCTGGCCCCAGCGGCGGGCGTGGTGGGTGACGGGGAGCTCGGTGATGCGGGCGCCGACGGCGGCGGCCCAGGCGGGG
>CAZNZH010001010.1:0-1971 GCA_964577445.1 uncultured Myxococcales bacterium | reverse complement strand
GCCCATTGCCCGCATCTGCGAGCTCAGGCCCTGCACGTCCTGGGGGAGGCAGGAACCACCGAAGCCCAGGCCGGCAGACAGGTAGTGCACGCCGATGCGCGGGTCCAGCCCCATCGCGTGGGCGACCTCGGTGATGTCCGCCCCCACGCGCGCGGCGTGGTCGGCGACCTCGTTGATGAAGGAGATCCGGGCGGCGAGGTAGGCGTTGGAGGCGAGCTTGGCCAGCTCGGCGTTGGCGGGGTCGGTGAGCAGGAGCGGGACATCCTCGCGGCGCCACAGCTGCGCGATGGCCGCGCCGCGGGCGCGGTCGCGGCAGCCCACGATCACGCGGGGCGGCGACCAGGCGTCCTGCACCGCGCGCCCTTCCTGGAAGAACTCCGGCTGCACCGCCGCGAACACGTCCTCGCGCCCGGCGGCGCGCAGGCGCGCCTCGGCGGCGTCGGTGGTGCCGGGGGGCACGGTGCTGAGGAGGACGAGCGTCGCGCCGGAGGACATGAGCGGCGCGAGCGAGTCGACCGCGCCCCAGAGCGCGCGCAGGTCGTGGTGGCCATCGTCACCGACCGGGGTGCTGACCGCGGTCATGACGTACTCGGCGGCGGGGATCGCCTCGTCGTAATCGTCGGTCGCCAGCAGGCGGCCGTTGGCGACGTTCGCCCGCACGAGCTCCTCGAGGCCGGGCTCGAGGATGTCGACCGAGCCGCCGCGCAGGCGCTCGACCTTCGAGCGGTCCACGTCCACAATCACCACGTCGTGGCCGATCTCGGCGAGACACGCCGCGTTGACCAGCCCGACGTATCCTGCCCCAATCACCGCCAACCTGCTCACGGGGTCGTCCTCCATACCTGCAGCATCAGCACTGCCCAGATCGACTGGTCCCAGTTGCGACGGCCCGACAGGTGTTCGTCCCATCGTCGCCGGATCAGGTCCGCGTCCAGCAGCCCGTCATGCTCCAGGCATGCCGGTTCCAGCAGGGACTCCGCCCAGGGGCGGAGCGGACCTCGCAGCCAGTCGCCCGTGGGGATGCCGAAGCCGGTCTTGGGCCGGTCGAACATCGCGGGGGGGACGTACTGCCCCAGCATTCGGCGCAGGATCCACTTCCCGCGTCCCCCACGGACCTTCCAGGCTGCAGGGAGACGGTAGGCAAGACTTATCAACCGATGGTCGAGGAACGGTACGCGCGCCTCGATACTGTGGGCCATGCTCGCGCGGTCGACCTTGGTGAGGACGTCGTCGGGCAGGTACGTCACGAGGTCCGTGAATTGCATCGCGGTGATCGGGTCCACCCCGCCATCGAGGCCCTTCGACCAGGTCGGCCAGCCACCGGCGGTGGAGACTCTGTCTTCGCGGCGTAGGGGGTCTTCGCCGCGGACGGGCGAGCACCCCGGCGGCCAGTAGGCGAGCGCCCGCTCGTGGAGGTCGCCCGCGTCCCGCGACCGCAGCACCGAGGCGAGCTTGGAGATGCGGTCGCCCGGACTTCGCTGGTGCAGCCCTCGAGGCAACACCCGCGCGGCGACCTCGCCCATCCGGTTCCACGCCTCCGGGGAAGGCGCCTCCAGTATCGAGGCGGCTGCGAGGCGCGCCGGCGCCGGCACGCGTTGCGCGACCGCTGCCAGGCGGCCCGCCCAGATGTGCCGCGTGTGGCCCGCGAAGAGCTCGTCGCCGCCGTCGCCGGTGAGGACGACGGTGACGTCCGCGCGCGCCAGCCGCGAGACGAGTGCCGTCGGCACCTGCGAGGAGTCGGCGAACGGCTCGTCGTTCTGCGCGGCGATCGCCGGGATGCTCTCGAGCATGTCCGCCGGCGTGACCTGGAGCGTCGGGTGCCGCGTCCCGAGGTGCGCGGCGATGCGCTCCGCGTCGCTCGACTCGTCGTGTCGAGATCCGCTGGACCCGATCGTGAAGGTGCGTACCGGCTGGGCCGAGACTGCCTGCATCACCGACACGACCGTGCTGGAGTCGATGCCGCCGGACAGG
>CAZNZH010001009.1:1141-1974 GCA_964577445.1 uncultured Myxococcales bacterium | reverse complement strand
CCCGCGTCGTCGCGCGCCCCGCCGCCCTCGCGGCGCTCCCCCCGCCCGCGGCGCGGTCCCCACCGCGCCGCCGGCTCGCGTTCAGGCTCCACGGCGGGGGGAGATGCGCCCGCCCGCGTCGCGCCTGCCGCCTACGCGACGTGCGGGCCCCCCGGTGACTCCGCCGGCGTCAGGTGCCGGTCGACCGCCGCGCGCCGGTCGCGCCGCATGACCTTGCTGATGATGACGTACAAGCCCGGGATGAAGAGCAGGTTCACGAAGGTCGACACCAGCATGCCGCCGAACACCGCCGTGCCCAGCGAGTTGCGCGCCGCGGCCCCCGCGCCCGTCGCGAGCGCCAGCGGCAGCACGCCCAGCAAGAACGCGATGGACGTCATCAGGATGGGGCGCAGCCGCACGCGCGACGCCTCCACGGCCGCGTCGACGAGGCTCCTCCCCCGGACGCGAAGCTGCTCGGCGAACTCCACGATAAGGATAGCGTTTTTGCTCGCGAGGCCGATGAGCATCACCAGCCCCACCTGGCAGAACACGTCGTTGACCTGCCCGCGCATCACCTGGAAACCCAGCGCGCCCACCATGGCCAGCGGCACCGCCAAGATGATGACGAAGGGCAACACGAAGCTCTCGTACTGCGCGGCCAGCACGAGGAAGACCAGCAGCAGCGCCATGCCGAAGATGGCCAGGGTCTCCGAACCGCTGCCTTTCTCCTCGAGGCTCAGCCCGGTCCACTCGCCGCGCATCCCGGCCGGCAGCACCTTGGCGGCGACCTCTTCCATCGCGGCCAGCGCTTGGCCGGACGAGACGCCGGGCGCGCCCTCGCCGTTGATCTCGGC
>CAZNZH010001009.1:0-1131 GCA_964577445.1 uncultured Myxococcales bacterium | reverse complement strand
GGAAGAGGTTATAGCGCCGGATAATCTGCGACGAGGTCATCTGGGAGACGTCGATGACGGACTCGAGCGGGATCATGTCCCCGGCGTCGCTGCGCACATAAAACGCGGTCAGGTCCTGGACGGAGTCGCGGAAGGGGAGGTCGGCCTGGGCGAGCACGCGGTAGGTGCGGTCGGCGTAGCTGAAGTCGTTGACGTAGATGCTGCCCATGAAGGCCTGGAGCGTGCCGAAGATCTGGTCCAGCGAGATGCCGAGGGCCTTGGCTTTCGGGCGGTCGACCTCGACGTCGAGGATGGGCGTGTCCGACGTAAACGCCGTGTAGATGCCGCGCAGCCGCGGGTCGGCGTTGGCGGCGCCGACCAGCTCGCGCGTGGCGTTGGCGAGGTCGTCCAGCCCGCGGCCGGCCTGGGTGTCCAGGGCGACGAACTGAAAGCCGCCGACGTTGCCGACGCCGCGAATCGACGGCGGCTGAAAGGGCACGACCCGGGCGCCGCCGATGGCGCCCAGCGGCCCGCGCAGTCGGCCGACCACGCTGGCGACCGACGACTCCGGCGCGGTGCGCTCTTCCCACGGCTCCAGCATCACGAAGATGGTCGCCATGCTCGGCCCGGTGCCGGCGAACGAGAAGCCGCCGACCATGAACATCCCGCGGACCTCGGGCTGCGCCCCCACGACCTTCGCGACCTCGCGCATCACCTTGCGGTTGGTCTCGATGGGCATGAGATCCGGCCCCTGCATACCGATGATGATGTAGCCCTGGTCTTCGGCCGGGATGAAGCCCGTCGGCGTCGCGCGAAACAGCATCACCGTGCCCGCGATGCAGCCGGCGAAGGTCAACGTGAGCAGCACCGGGTGGCGAAGTGCCCGCCGCAGCCCCCGCCCGTAGATGTCGCGAAACCCGTCCAGGAGGCGGTCGATGGCGCGAAAGCCGATCCACTTCTTGCCCGGAATCTCCTTGAGCATCAGCGCGCTGAGCGCCGGCGTCAGGGTCAGCGCGCAGAAGGCCGAGATGGCCATCGCGGCGGCGATGGTCAGCGCGAACTGCCGGTAGATGATGCCGGTGGTGCCCGGAAATAGCGCGACGGGAGCGAACACGGCGACCAGCACGATGGAGATGGCGATGACCGCGCTGG
>CAZNZH010001008.1:0-1976 GCA_964577445.1 uncultured Myxococcales bacterium | reverse complement strand
ATGGCGTCATCGATGTCGGTGCAGCGGTTCACGTCGAGGCGCAGCTCGACCAGGGTCGGGGTCTGCTTGGCGACCTCGGGGGTGCCCTCCGCGCCGAGGTCGCGCGTGTAGGACACCGAGAGGAAGTCCCCGGCGATGGTGAGCTCACGGCTGATGACGAGTGGATCCACGGCCCGCATGGTAGTCGCAGCGCGGGCGGAGCGCCATTCCGGCGTGCGCTCCAGCCGCCTCCGGGGCCAGGCCGGGTCTGGTCAGCCCCAGGCGGGTCACGGGCGACCCACCACGGGCAGGGGAGATTGTTGTTCATATTCGCGCACTTATGCGATAGCGACCGCTGGGCACGGACCTTGCGACGCTGCCCAGGCATGAAGCAGCTCAGCACTATCGTCCTGGTCACCGCGATGCTCGTCCTGGGCGGCGCGGCGTTGGCACAACCCCCATCCACCGCAGGCCTGTGGTCGCAGGCGGACAGCCTCGCCGAGACCAGCCGGCACAGTGAGGACAGCGCGCGCACCAACATCCGGCGTGGGCAGGTCGACGTCGCGCTGGTGCGTTACCGCGACGTGGTCAAGGCCATCGGCGACGAGATCGCGGTGCTTGAGACCCTGTGCGGGCACGAGCGGGACCTCGACCGGCAGCAGGCGGCCCGGATGCGCCTCGTCCAGTCGCGCGACCGCCTCGAGCGGGCCGAGGACATCCTGCACCTGCTGCGCGCGACCGCGACACGGCGCTGACACGCCCCCGGGCTCACCGCTGGACGAGGATGCCGACGCCCTCCAGGGCACGCTCCGCCGCCGCGCGCTGGGCGTCCTTCTTCGACGGGCCGCTGCCTCGCGCCGTGATGATGTCCGGGATGCTCACCTCGGCCTCAAAACGCACCTCGTGGTCCGGCCCCTCGATGCCGACCATCCGGTAGCGCGGGGTCACCCGGTGACGCGCCTGCGCCCACTCCTGCAGCATGCTCTTCGGGTCTTTCGGCACCACATCGGCCAGATGCCGCAGCTCGCCCTCGAAGAGCCGCCGCACCACCCGCGACGCGACCTCGAAGCCCGCGTCCAGATACACCGCGCCCAACAGCGCCTCGAAGGCGTCCGCGAGCAGCGAGCGCCGTTTGCGCCCGCCCGTGCGCTCCTCGCCCACGCCGACGCGCAAGAGCCCGCCGATGTGCAGGTTCTGCGCGATGTTGGCCAGCGCGCGCGCGTTGACGACCCGCGCCCGCATCTGGGTGAGCTGCCCCTCCGGCATCTGCGGGTAGCTCTTGAAGAGCCAGGCGCTGATGGCCAGCTCGAGCACGGCGTCGCCGAGAAACTCCAGCCGCTCGTTGTTGGCCACGTCGCCGTCGAACTCGTGGCTCCATGAGCTGTGGGTCAGCGCGCGGCGCAAGAGGCGCGGGTCGGCGAAGTCGTGCGCCAAGGCCAACTCGAGGGCCGCCAGCATCGCAGGCTCAAAGCCGTCCTCACCCATGGGGGGCCCTCGCCAGATCGTCGACCGGCGTCCCGAGCGCCCGGTCGATGGTAGCGGCGCCGATGACGCGGTCGCCTTCGTAGAGCACGAGCTGCTGGCCGGGCGCCACCGCGGCGACGGGCGTGGCGAAACGAAGCTCCACCGAGCCCTCGTCCGCTCGCGTCACCACCGCGTCAGCGCCCGCGTGGCGGTGCCGCACCCGCGCGGTGACGCGCGCCCCCGCCGCCGGAGGGCCGCCCTGCCAGCGGGCCCGCGACGCGACGAGTCCGGTCGCGTCGACGTCGGCCCGGCGACCCACCACGACCTCGTTGGCGTCCGGCCGCAAGCCGACCACGAAGTAGGGCTCGCTGCTGGCGATGCCGAGGCCGCGCCGCTGCCCGACGGTGTAGTTGTGCACGCCCTCATGGCGACCCAGCCGCGTGCCGTCCAGGCTGACGACCGCGCCCGCCCCGCCCATGCGGTCGGCGGCCTCACGCGCCACGAACGCGGCCTGGTCTCCGTCCGGGACAAAG
>CAZNZH010001007.1:0-1977 GCA_964577445.1 uncultured Myxococcales bacterium | reverse complement strand
AGACCGCCGCCCATGAGACTGGCGCCATGAGGCCGACATCGGTGCTCGTCCTCCGTGCGGCCCGCGGGTGGAGCGGTTGATGGTGGACGGGCTCTTCTCGCGGGATGCGTTGCTGAGCGGGCAGTGGGACGTCGATCGCCAGGCACGCCGCGCCGTCGGCGCCATCGAGGCGCGCGTCCTCTACATGCGCGGGGAGACCCGCCGCGCGCTGACCGCCTACCTCACCGGCGACTTCGAGCAGTACAGCCGCGGCATCGACAGCGACTACCTGGGCTCGCTGCGCGCCCGTGCGCGCGAAGCCTGGCGTCCGCTCGCCGCCGACTTCGAGCGCTTCGTGGACCAGTGGCGCGCCCTGGTCCCCGACGATCCGGACCGGCGCGACGCCGTGCGACGCATCGCGGTGTTGCAGTTCTCGCTGAATGAGCGCGAGTCCCCGGAGACGCTACGCGCACTCGGTGCCGCCGCCGTCCCGGACGGGTTGCCGGTCGGGAGCCCGGCGGAACGCCTCGAGGCCGGCTCGCCGCCCTCCTCGGCCGCGGACGGTACGCCGGATGTCGTCCTCGATGCGGAGCGGGCGGTGTCATGGCGCGTGCTGGAGGGCGGCGACGTGCTGTTCCGGCCGGGCGATCCGGGCGACGCGCTCTACATCGTCATCAACGGCCGCGTCCGTCTGGCCCGCGAGGACGGAGCGGGCGCGCCCGTGCTCGCCGAGGCCGGGCGGGGCGAGGTGCTCGGCGAGACGGAGGTCCTCACCGGCGACCCGCGCAGTCTGCGCGCCTTCGCCGTGCGCGACACGGAGCTGCTGATGATCCCGCAGCCAGTGCTGCTGGAGATGGCCCGCTGCGACCCCAACGTGATGCTCCGGATCAACCACGAGCTCGTCGCGCGGGTGCGCACCCGCTCCTCGGCCGCGTGGTCCATGGGCGCGCTCCCCACGCGGGCCCCGCTCGCCACCATCGCGCTCGTCCCGCTGGGAGACGTGGACCTCGCGCCGTTCGCGCGCGAGCTGGAGACGGAGCTGGCCGTCCTCGGTGAGACCGTCCTGATCTCGCACCAGCGCATCCACCACCAGATCGCCACGGACGGGCGCGGCCTGGACATCGACGGCCCTGAGTTGCTGGGGTGGCTGCACGAGTACGAGTCCGCGCACCGCTACGTGGTGTACCAGGCGGACGCCACGCAGCCGGCGTGGACGGAACGCTGTATCCGCCAGGCCGACCGGGTGGTGCTGGTCGCCGACGCCGATGCGTCGCCACGCCGGTATCCCATCGAAGAGTGGATCGCCGACCGGGCGGTGCCGCCGACGCAGGACCTCGTGCTGTTGTATCCAGGTGACGCGCAGCGCGCGGACGGCGCGGGCGCCTGGCTCGAGGGCCGCGCGGTGCAACAGCACGCGCTGCTCCGTCGAGGTGACGCCGGCCAGATGGGACGCCTGGCGCGCCGCCTCACGGGTAACGGCATCGGCCTCGCCCTCGGCGGCGGCGGATCGAGGGGCTACGCGCACCTCGGTGTCCTGCGCGCGCTCGAACGTCGAGGTGTGCCGGTGGACGTGATCGGCGGCAGCAGCATGGGCGCGCTGCTCGGCGCCGGGATGGTCCAGGGACGCGACAGCGGGACGCTGACGCAACGCGCGCTGGTGATCGCGGCGAGCCGGCGTCAGTTGATCGACCTCACCCTTCCGTTCGCGGCGGCGGCGACGGGCGGCAAGATCACGCGCCTCCTCCAGGACGAGTGCGGCGACGTGCGCATCGAGGATCTCTGGCACCCGTACTTCTGCATGGCGACGAACCTCACCCGCGCCGAGGCGCAGGTCATCGATCGCGGCCTGCTGTGGGAGGCCGTGCGCGCCAGCATCTCGATCCCGGGCCTGTGGCCGCCGTTCCTGCAGCACGGGCGCGACCTCCTGGTGGACGGCGGCGTGATGAACGGCCTGCCGGTGGACGTGATGCGGCAGCGCCCAGACATCGGCACCGTGAT
>CAZNZH010001006.1:0-1981 GCA_964577445.1 uncultured Myxococcales bacterium | reverse complement strand
TACTGCTTGGCCTTCCAGTCGGCGAGGGCCTTCTTCACCTGGTCACGGTAGAAGAAACCCTTTCCTTCCTTGTCGCCGAGCTCGTAGGCCTTCTCCGCGAGCGGATAAGCCTCGGCGTACCGGCCCTTGCGCGAGAGCAGGTCGGCCTTGATCCAGGTGTTGTACCAGGTGGTCTGAAGGCCCAGGGACATGTCGATGTCGCGCAGCGCCGCGTCGACGTCCTTTCCGTTGTCGGCGGCGTGACGCGCGGCGTTGGCGAACTTGCGCGACGCCAGCGCGGTGAACGCGTCGATGTTGCTCTGGGCGGTCTTGGCGGTCTCGAACGCGATGGGGACCGACAGGCGCGTGTCGGCCCACAGCATGTCGAGGCGGGTGGTGTCGTCGGTGGTGTCGGTGAAGACGAAGGTCAGGCGCTCGGTCTTGGGGGCCTTGTCGGGCTTGATGCGGACGCGGAGCTGGTCGAGCTTCTCGTCGTAGTTATCGGTGCCGCCCTGGTTGGGGTTCTTGTTGAGGATGAAGGTCCACTGGTCCTTCGCCGGGATGATGAAGACGGCGTAGGTGCCCGCCGAGACGTCCTTGCCGGCGACCTTGGCGTCCTGGCTCAGCGTGAGCTTGGTCGCCGCGTTGGCGCCCGCGCGCCAGAGCTCGCCGAGGGGCAGCAGGCCGCCGAAGATCGTGCGCCCGCGGACGGCGGGGCTCGAGTACTCGACGGTCGCCTCCGCCACGCCGACGGTCTGCATCACGCGGGCCAGGGGGCTCGGGGCGGGGAGCGCCATCGGGTCATCCGCGGCCAGCGCGGGCGCGGTAAATGCGGTGAACGCCAAACAGAGAGCGAGGCCCGTGAGGGCGCTGTGAGTCGGAAGTCGCATGGGGGGAAATCTCCAAAAAGTGAGTTGGGAGCGGCACAATAGCAACGAGCGCCCAGGGGACAAGGGAAGGGCACCCTGGGCAAAGCCGGGGCGGGACAACCCAGCTTGCGCCCGCTTCATGCCCTGGCGAGGCCCGATGGGACCGCTCGGCGTCGGCTCGCGGGGGGGGACGCCCGGAGAGCCCGGCGTGGCCGGCGCCGCCCGGGGCTCAGCGGCCCGCGCCCAGCGCCCTCCGAGGCGTGGGGCGCGCCCAGATCGAGCGTGGGCCGCCTGCGAAGGCCGGGTGGCGGCGCGCGCGCGGCGGGCCCAGCAGGATCTGTAGCGCCAGCACCTCGAGCGCGCCGGTGTCAGGGGCGCCCGCGACATGGAGGGCGCCACCGGCGGGCCGCTGAGCGCGGCCGCGCTGACGGTAGGGGATCTCCTGCGGGCGCGTGTAGGCGACCTGCGCCTGAGCGCCGCCGGCCGTCTCGGCGGCGCGCCCGCCGAGCGCGTCGCCGTCGCCGCCGCCCGCCGCGTCCACGGCGAGCACGGCCGCCTCGGACGCCGCGCCGCCGCGCGCCAGCAGCGCCAGGGCGACGAGCGCAGGCGCGCCGTGGCCGAGCCCCGCGTCGACCGCGCCGCCGGCTTTCACCGCCTTGATGATCGCGCTGACGGCGGCGTCTTCGGTCGGGCCCCACGAGCCCACCAGCGCCGCCAGCGCCTGCCCGGTCTCGCCCTCCCACGGGCTGCGGGCCAGCGCGTCCTCGATCGCTTCGGCGATCACGGTAAAGGCGCGGCCATCCTCCGGCTCCGCGCCTTGGGAGTCCCGGACGACGAGCGCGCTGCCGACCGCGGCGCGTTGAAGCACCGCCTGGGTGGGCGAGCGCGGCTGAAACGCCTCGCCCTCGGGCACGCCCATGGCGATCCAGCCCAGGGGCGCGAGGCGTCGGGCGACCACGGCCGACGCGGTGGTCTCGACGAGCATCTGCGCGGCCGCGGGGTCCGTCAGCGCCTGGGCCAAAGGCCCGGCGACCGGTCCCCCGGCCTGCACCTTGGTGACGAGGGTCGACCACGCGAGCTGTAAGACCGCCTGCAAGCGCTCGGGCTCCTGGCGCAGGATCCGCTCGGTGGCG
>CAZNZH010001005.1:0-1984 GCA_964577445.1 uncultured Myxococcales bacterium | reverse complement strand
CCCGCGGCACCATGCGCAGGAGGTCCTGCTGGCTGGTGAACGCGACGTGGCCGAGCTTGGTGAACACGAGGCGGTAGACGAAGCTCTCGCCCTGGTCGGCGCGGATCGGCGGCAGATTGGCCCCCCGCCTGTCCTTGCGCACGGTCGTCCACGCGGGCGGCGGATCGTCAGGCGACGCGACCGGCCGCGCCGCGGCACCGAGCTTGTCCAAAAACTCGATGCGCTCGGCGCGCATCTGCCCGAGATCGCACGCGACGCCGCAGTGGTAGCACACGAGCTTTCGCTGGTCGGACGCCGCGTCCGCGATGTTGGTGTGGTGAACCTGCGCGCCCAGGGGCTTGCCACACGGCGGCGAGAGGCGGTCTTTCAGCGCGCGTTTCCACTCTTTTTCGAGAAAGCCGGGCGCCAGGCCCACGTCGATGTGGTCCCAGGGCAGGACGCCATCGAGCGGCAGCGTGCCGAGGTAGCGCTCCGGGCCGACGCCGCCGTCCGCGACCCACTCGGCGATCGCCTCGCCCCACGCCCGCCAGGCCAGCACCTCGTCCCAGCCGTCAAAGCGCGCCCCTTTTCGCCAGGCCAGCTCGATGAGCTCGGCCACCCGCCGGTCGCCGCGCGCCGCGATCCCCTCCAGATAGCTGATGCGGTGGTCGTGGTACTTCACCGACATCCCGGCCCGGCGCGCCATCTGCCGCAAGACCGCCTGCTTGCGCTCGAGCGCGGGCATCGTGTCCATCGCCGCCCACTGAAACGGCGTGTGCGGCTTCGGGATGTGGCTGGACGCGCTGGCGGCCACCTCGACCTTGTTTCGGTGGTGATAGCGCCGGCCGATGTCGCGCACGCCCGCGGCGGTCTCGATGATCCCGGCGACGTCCTCGTCGGTCTCCGTGGGCAGCCCGATCATGAAGTAGAGCTTCATGCGGTGCCAACCCCGCGAAAACACACGGTGTGCGGTGGTGCGGATGTCCTCGTCCGAGATGTTCTTGTTCACCACGTCGCGCATCCGCTGGGTGCCGGCCTCGGGCGCGAAGGTGAGGCCCGTCGCCCTGACGCTCGAGATCTCGTCGAGCAGCTCTTCGGCCAGTCCGTAGGCGCGCAGCGACGACACCGACAGGCTGGCCCGCCGCTCGCGCATCGTGTCCATCACCTTCTTGATGAGCGGGCTGACGCACGAATAGTCCGCCGTCGACAGGCTGGTCAGCGAGGCCTCGTCGTAGCCGCCATTGTCCATCGCCTCGAGCACGGTCTCGACGATCTGGTCGGGGTCACGCTCGCGCACGGGGCGGTAGATCATGCCTGCCTGGCAGAACCGGCAGCCCTCGGTGCAGCCGCGCGCGATCTCGACGGAGACGCGGTCGAAGATCGCCTCGGCGACCGGGACCGGGGCGTCGGTGGGGAAGCGGAAGCGGTTGATGTCTTCGACGTGCGCGCGCTGGACAGGGTAGGGGCCCTCGCTGGTCGATTCGTCGACCACCAGCAGGCCATTTCGCGGATCTTCGCGCAGCTCGTAGAGGACCGGGCAGTACCAGCCGCCGAGGGCGGCGAGTCGGCGTAGCTGCTCGGTGCGCGCGACGCTCTCATCCCGCCACTGGGCCAGCAGCGCGAGCGAGCGGGGCAGCAGCTCCTCGGCGTCTCCGATGAGGAAGGCGTCGATAAACGGCGCCATGGCCTCGGGGTGGGTCGCGACCGGGCCGCCCGCGATGATGAGCGGGTGCGCGGTGCCGCGATCCGCCGAGCGCAGCGGGATGCCGGCGAGGTCGAGCACGTTGAGGACGTTGGTGTAGGTCATCTCGTATTGCAGCGAGAAGCCCACGACGTCGAAATCGATGAGCGGGCGCGCGGACTCAAGCGAGAGGATCGGCAGGCCCCGGGCGCGCAGCTCGGCCTCCATGTCGACCCACGGAGCGAAGGCGCGCTCGCAGGCCACGTCCGGCTGCGCGTTGAGCAGGCTGTAGAGGATGCGCGTGCCGAGGTGGCTCATCCCGAT
>CAZNZH010001004.1:0-1989 GCA_964577445.1 uncultured Myxococcales bacterium | reverse complement strand
TGGGACGACATGCTGGAGTCCACGCAAGCGCTCGACCTGTCCGCGGCCGAGGCCATCGACGCCGCCGACGCGAAGCAGACCGTGAGCACGCCGGAGCCTACGGCCGACTTCGGGGCCGACGCTGAGCTCTCGTTCGAGATGGAGGCGCCGGAGCCGGCCGCCCAGCGACACGCGCCCCAGCCGCAGCCGGTCGCCCAGCCGCAGGCGCCCGCGCAGGTGGCCACGCCGCCCGCCGCGAGCCCCGCCGGCCCGCTCCCCAAGACCCGGCTCACCGCCGACGGGCTCGGCAATCTGCTGGCCGACCCGTCGATCGAGCACATCCTCGTCAACAGCTTCGACAGCGTCGTGGTGTCGCAAAATGGTGTCAGCGTCGTGCTGGCGCAGGGCTTCGAGTCCCGGACAACCCTCGAGCGCGCCATCCAGGGTCTGCTGGCGTCGGCGAACATCAGCGGTGACCTCGGCTCGGGTATCACCGACATCACGTTGCCCACGGGCGAATCGGTGCATGTGGTGCCGCGCAGCCTCGCGCCGTCGGGCCCCATCGTCACCATCCGGCGGCAGCGCACCCACGCGTACTCGCTGGCGGACCTCGTGCGCGCCCAGACGGTGACTCAGCAAGGCGCGGACTACCTGGCGGAGGCCGTCGCGTCGCGAAAGAACATCGCGATCCTCGGCGCGCCGGGCAGCGGTCGCACGACCATCGCCAACGCGTTGGCCGCGACGCTGACGCCCGACGAGCGCATCCTGGTCATCGCCGACGCGCGCGAGCTGGCCTTGGCACATCGCAACGTGATGCACCTCGACAAGGCGCCGCTTCACGACAGCGGCCAGGAGTGGGCCACGGTCGTCACCGAGCTGCTCGCCCAGCGCGTCGTCGTCGACCCGATGGCGCCCAGCGATCTGGCGTCGGTCGTGGCGCTGAGCCTGGGCGGCCACGAGGGCCTCCTGATAACGGCGGGCTCCTCGAGCGCTCACGCGTTCTTGCGCCGCACCGCACTTCAGCTCGCCCTGGACGCGGGCGGGCTGTCGGCGGCGCACAGCCGCGCGGTCGTCGCCGAGCTGGTCGACGTCGCCGTGGTGGTGTCGCGTCAGGGGGGGCTGGTCCGGGTGACCGAGATCGTCGCGGTGGAAGGCGCCGGTCCTGAGGAGCTCCAGACCCTGGAGATCCTCGGGCGGAGGTGACAGTCGGTCCATGTTCACGCTGACGATCGAGGACAAGCACGGCGGCATCGCCGACGAGTACGAGTTCACCGAGGGTGAGTTCCTCGTCGGGCGTAGCCACAGCGCCGACATCATCCTGCCTTCAGACAATGTCTCGCGGCGTCACGCTCGGCTCTACACGGTCGACGGCCGCTGCTACGTCGAGGATCTCGGCTCGGCCAACGGTGTCTTCGTCAACGGGCGCCGCATCCACGAGGTGTGCGAGATCGAGGGCTCCGCGCAGGTCAAGGTGGGCGACTACTACCTGCACGTGAAGAGCGACAAGATGGCCGAGCGTGAAGACAAGATTCACTGTCGGCTCTACGGCCAGAATCTGTCGGTCACCGACCAGATCTTCCGCATCACGCGCTCGGTCAACCTGGTGGGTCGGGGCAAGGACTGCACCATCACCGTCATCGACGCCAGCGTGAGCCGTATCCACGGAAAGCTCACGGTCGAGCGCTCAGGCGCCATCACGGTCGAGGACCTGAAGAGCTCCAACGGGACCTTCGTCAACGGCGAAAAGGTCGAGCTGGCGACGCTGAACCACCAGGATCTTCTGCGTTTTGGCAACGTGGAGTTCCAGGTCGAGATGCCGGATGTGGCCGCCGGTCAGGCCAAGGTCGAGTCGGTCATGGCCGCGGGGACGGGCGAAATCGAGGAGCCGTGGGCGCCCTCGGCCGTCGGCTCATCGCGCAGAGGCCTCTGGGTCGCGCTGGCCGTGGGCGTGCTGCTGCTGATCGCCGGCATCGTGTCGATCTTCGTGTTCGGCGACCGCTGGTTTGGCGG
>CAZNZH010001003.1:0-1989 GCA_964577445.1 uncultured Myxococcales bacterium | reverse complement strand
TCGGCGGACTGCTCGATGAGCGTCGGCGCGGGCCACGCGAAGATCCCCAGCAGCACATCGGCCCACAGCTCGTTGGGCCCCGCCAACGAGTAGGCCTGCTTGACCTCGAGGATGTGCCCGGCGCCCACCAGCTCGCGGGCGGTGACCGACGCGACGACCGACGAGACGACGACGACCTGCAGCGACTGCGCGCGCAGTTGGCCGAGGATGACCTCGATGGCGAAGAGCATGCCGCCGATGGCGGCGTTGAACGCGGCGCCGATAGCACCCGCGCCGCCCGCGCCGATCATGGCGCGCATGCGGGGGGCGTCGAGGCGGAAGAGCTGGCCGATCAGTGAGCCGATGGCCCCACCGGTCAAGACGATGGGGCCCTCGCGTCCGCCGGAGCTACCGGTTCCGAGCGCGATCGACGTCGCGAACACGCTCGCGAAGGGTGTGCGCCGGCGCGCTCGCCCTCCGCGCGTCACGATCATCTCCAGGGTCCTGACCACCCCCGAGCCGCTGATCTCGGGCGCGACCCTGAGGATGATCCAACCCGTGATGAAGGCCCCGATGGTCGGGACCGTGACGAGCTCCCAGGGCTCGACGTGAGCGCTGAACACCGCGCTCTGCACACGCTGAATGCCCCAGAAGAGCGCCGCCGCGAACACGCCGACCACCAACCCGGTGAGCGCGCCGATCGCCAGCAGGCTACCCTCCACGTCAGCGGCATGGGCGATGCCGACACGAATTCTTTGAGCGTCGAATCGACTCAAGACGCGGCTCGGAACCTGTTGAAATCACACTGGAATTTGCGGAGGGGAGCCCTGCCGCCCCGGCGGCTCCTGCGGGGTGTCGGGGCCCCGCGGGGTGGCGGGGCAGGCTCCGCCGCTCGTTGTCAGGTGTTGGGTCTTGCGCGCAGAAGTCGCCACGCCAGGTGCGCACCACCACCGCGTGGCGCGCACCGTACGGGAATCCTCAGGGCGCCGCCAGGGCCGCTGCGAGCTGTAGTCGGACCCCCACCCTGGGCGGGCTCCACCACCCGGCGGCGGCCCGAACCCTTGCCGACCAGGCTCCGAATCGGTCGCTAGCGCCGCGCGCTACAGGGCCTTCAGGCTCGTGTCCAGCCAGGCATTCATCTCCTCGGCACCCTTGTATCCCTCGTGCGAGGCCTGAACGACGCCCTTGGTGTCGACGACGAAGGTCGTCGGGCAGGTCCGCACGCCCATCGAGGAGAGGTTGTCGGCGTCGGTGATCCAGATGGGGTTGCTCAGGCCCAGCTTCTCGGCATGGGAGCGCACCTTGGCGACGTCGGGCTTTTCGCCCGAGATCCCATTGATGTTGACGGCGAGCACGCTGACGTCCGCTCGGGTCTTGGCCCACTTGGTGATCTGGTCGGTCTCGTGAAGGCAGGCTTTGCACCAGGTCGACCACATCAGGACGACGGTCGGCTTGGCGTCGACGATGCCCAGCTTGGAGGACTCGCCGTCGGCCCCCACCAGCGGGATCGCCGGCAGGCTCGCGCCGACCAACGCCTCGGGCGCTTTGAGCAGCGGCGGCTTGGTGTAGGGGACCTTCATCAGCTCCATCTCTTCGGCCGACATGCCCTCGTGCGCCATCCCGCCGTGGTGCGCCATCTCGCCGTGGTGCGCCATCTCGCCATGATTCATCGCCATCGCCTCGTGCGACCCTTCGGCGCTCCGGGCTTGGGCCGTGGGCTGCGCCTCAGCCGGCGCGCTCGACGCCGACCGCTCCTGGTTGCAGGCACCGAGCGCGATCACCGCACATGACAGCGAGACGATAAGATGGGAAGTCCGACACATGGTTCACCTCGTTCGAATGGGGAAAATCTAATGATATTTCAAGGCTTTATGAAAATCCAGGGCTGCCTGGGATCGCGCGCGAGGGAGGTCGACGCGACCGCTGGGGTGGTCGAGACGCCCGACAGCTATTTTGGCTGACCCTGTCAGAAGGTGTTCCCATATTCGGACCGAGCGGGGCGCCCGCGAC
>CAZNZH010001002.1:0-1990 GCA_964577445.1 uncultured Myxococcales bacterium | reverse complement strand
GGTGCGCTGGATCATGGACACGCACTACGGCGACGGCCCCGACGGCATCCCCGGCAACGACGACGCCGGCACGCTGGGCGCCTGGTACGTCTTCGCCGCGCTGGGCCTCTACCCCAACGCCGGCTCCACGGAGTACTGGCTGGGCGCGCCGGCTTACTCGCGCTGCGAGCTGCGCCTTGGCGGCGGCGGCGCCCTGGTGGTCGAGGCCGACGCGTCCGCCCTGGCCAAGGGGCCGGCGCGGGTGCTGGTCGACGGCGAGCCGCTCGACGGCTTCGTGCTGGACCACGCGGCCATCGCCGCCGGGGCCACGCTCCGCTTCGAGGGCCCCTAGCCGAGCCCCGCGGGTTGGCGACCCGCATTCACGGGGTTGCGCCTTGATATTGTTCGGTTTGGGGATCATCCACTCCGCGCTAAAGGATCGGGACGGCCCTGCCGATGATCTCCGAGCGAGACGCGCAAACCATGCGCTGGGATCGCAAGGAATCGACTGTGAACACCTTGGTTTTGCCAATCACGGCCGTCGGGCCCATGCGCCGTCCCGTGCCGACCAGAGGGTCTGCCGGACCGGCGCGGCGCGATCCTCGCGTCGCCGCAGCGGGCCGCCATGTTTGATGGATCAGCAGCCTTCGCGGACGATCTCGAGATCCATCAGGCGTACACCGCGCCGATGCCAGCGTTCGCTTACGCGTTTCAGCCCATCGTCGACACGCGCTCGCGAACCATCTACTCCTACGAGGCGCTGATTCGCGGGCCCGAGGCCCAGCCCGCGTGGTGGGTCTTCGAGCGCCTGGGCGACGGCGACCTCGCGGCCTTCGACGAGCTGACGCGCAACGCGGCGGTGGTCGCCGGCACGGCCCTGGGCATCGGCTGCTACCTCAACCTGAACTGCCTGCCGCGCAGCCTCCAGAGCCCCGCCGGCGCGGTCCACGGCACGCTCACCACCGCGCAGCGCTGCGGCCTGCCCTTCTCGCAGATCATCTTGGAGGTGACCGAGACCGAGATGGTCCACGATCGCGGCCAGTTCGCCGAGAGCATCGACACCTTCCGCCGAAACGGCGTCAAGGTCGCCATCGACGACTTCGGCGCGGGCTACTCGGGTCTGAACCTGCTCGTGGAGTTTCAGCCGGACATGATCAAGCTCGACATGAACCTGATCCGCGGCATCGAGAGCCACGCGCCGCGCCAGGCCATCGCCCGCGCCCTGATGTCCGCGTGCACCGAGCTGGGCATCGACGTCATCGCCGAGGGGGTCGAGACCACCGACGAGCTCCACTGGTGCGAGGACGCGGGCATCTCGCTCTTTCAGGGCTACCTCTTCGCGCGCCCAGGCTTCGGCTGCCTCCCCGGGGTGACCTTCCCCTGAGAAGCCGTCCCCGCGGGTCGGCGCGACTCCCGGCTTGTCGTCGCGGCCCCGTCGGGTCAGGATGCGCGCGTCCTGACCCGAGGAGCGACGCCGATGAGCCCCATCACCATCCCCAACCCCGTGGATCCGCCCCGCATCACCCTGCTGGGGCCTGGCCCCTCCGAGACGCCGCCCAGCATCCTCGCGGCGCTGGGCAAGCCCACCCTGGGCCACCTCGACCCGCGCTTTTTAGCCATCATGGACGAGATCGCCGCGATGCTGCGCGTGACCTTCGGCACGTCGAATCGCACGACGCTGCCTATCTCCGGGACCGGCTCGGCCGGCATGGAGACCTGCGTGATGAACCTGGTCGAGCCCGGCGACGCCGTGCTGGTGGGCGTCAACGGCGTCTTCGGCGGGCGAATGTGTGAGGTGGCGACCCGCGCCGGCGGCGAGGTCACCCGCGTCGAGGCCCCCTGGGGCCAAGCCTTCAGCCCCGACGACTTCGCGCGCGCCGCGGCGGGCCGGAAGTTCCGCGCGCTCTGCCTCGTCCACGCCGAGACCTCCACCGGCGTCCTGCAAGATCTCACCGGCTTTCGCGAGGTCGCCGACGCCATGGGCGCCTTCCTGTTGGTCGACACCGTGACG
>CAZNZH010001001.1:0-1991 GCA_964577445.1 uncultured Myxococcales bacterium | reverse complement strand
GCTGCGCCCGCCCATCAACACCGCGACCTTCATGTGCGCCCTCCGACCGTCTGGCGCGATCGAAGCACGCTCCCCGCGCGGCGGCCAGTTCCACGCATCCCTTGACCGCGCGGCCCGCACCTCGGAGGCTGGGCCCATGGGAGACGACGCGACCCCGGTGCCATGGAACAAGCGCGACGCCTGGATCTGGGCGCGCCGCGGCCTGCTGGTCGCCTTCATCGGCGCCGGCTTCCTCCTCTGGCGCAGCGTGGAGCCCGTGCAGATCGCGCTGGCCTTCGACGTCGACCCGACCTTTTCGGCCGACGACGGCGGGCCGATCCGCCGCCACGAGCTGCGCCGAGTCCACGGCCGCGTCATCGACAGAGAGGGCGCTGAGCTGGTGAAGATCAGCGTCGACCTGCCCGACGGCCTCGAGGGACCGGCGACACCCGCGGTAGCGATGCGCTTGCCGCGGGGCCGCTACGCCCTGGACATGCACCTGGTCGCCGACGGCGGCCGCGAGGCGAGACGCGCCGCGACGCTGACGGTCGAAGAGGACGGGTTCAGGAGAGTGGATCTCGGGCGTCGATAGGCGTCGGACGGCCATGCCCTGCTTCGCCGGAGGGCAGCCGCCGCGTCGACTTCGGTGATGCGAGCCGCTATATTGCTAGCCGTGGCCCACGCAATCGAAAGCCGTTCGCGACCGACCTACGCCGATATCGAGGCGCTGCCGTCGAATGCCGTCGGAGAGATCCTCGGCGGCGAGCTTGTAGTCAGCCCGCGTCCGGCTGGTCCTCATGCCCGCGTCGCCACCCAGCTCCGCGGGACGATCGTCGGGCCCTTCACTCGCGGGGTTGGCGGCCCGGGAGGGTGGCAGATCTACGCCGAACCCGAGCTAAGCCTGGACGTGGATCCGGGGTTCGATCCCGTCGTGCCGGATCTGGCCGGATGGCGTGTGGAGTCGATGCCCGAGGGCTACATGACCGCTCAGGTTCAAACCACGCCACAGTGGGTGTGCGAAATCCTGTCGCCCAGCACGCGCCGGACCGACCGCATGTTGAAGGTGCCGTTTTATGCCCGGGCGGGCGTCCAGTGGCTTTGGCTCATCGATCCCATCGACGAGACCATGGAGGTCCTCGTGCTCCGCGAGGGGCGCTACGCCATCGAGGCGTCGCATTTCGGCGACGCCGTCGTTCACGCGGTGCCCTTTGACGCCGTGGCCCTCGAGCTGAGCTGGCTTTGGGGCCGAAAACCTCCGGAATCGACAGGCGCGGTCGAGCCAACCTGACCCCGCTCCTGGCTCGGGCGCGGCTCCGTCACACGAGCGCGTAGCTGAACCGAACACACGCCGCGCGCAGCGTCCCCGCGAGCCCGGGGTCCGACAGGGCTCGGTGAAAGACCGGGTGGGTTGGCATGGCGTCGCGGGCGCGCTCGAACAGGGCGATCGCGGTCCGGTTGGCGTCCATGGACGAGCCGTACGCGAGCCCTTCTACCTGCGGGAAGGCGTCGTCGATCGCGCGCGCCCATCGCCGGCTTCGGTCGCGAGGCCCGCTGGCGATGGCCATCGACGCGCCCGCTCGCGTGGGCCAGGCGCCGCCCAGGTCCAGTAGCGCCACGGGTCGCGTCAGCGCGAGCGCGACCAGCCAGGGGTCAGCGTGGCGCCGGTCGACGACCCGCGTGTCCTGAAACACCTCGGCGAGACAGGTCGGGCCGTGCTGGGCGAGGTAGACGATCCCTCGCGATTGGGCGCATGGCGGCTCGCCGTGGTGGTCGAAGCGTGCGGTCGCGGAAGGCCCCCACTCGCGAAACGCGTCCCAGGTGCTCGGATAGGTCCCCGAGCGGCGGTAGACTCGCCACAGCACGGCCCCGGCGGGCAGCACCCGGCACTCTGCCGGCGCGCGTTGACGCAAATCCTCGGCGAAGGGTGGCTCCAGAAACTTGCTCACGGGGCTCACAGGGTGTTCCCATATTCGGGTCGAGCGGGGCGCCAGCGACGTCTTTTCAGGGGCTTA
>CAZNZH010001000.1:0-1992 GCA_964577445.1 uncultured Myxococcales bacterium | reverse complement strand
TTGGAGTTGGACGCGCTCGGCGACCTCGGAGATGCTGGCGGGAACGGATGAAACGCAATATCGGCATATGGTTTCTGTCGGCCGCGGCGCTGCTCCCGGTGATCTGGGTGGCCCTGACCATGCCGGTGGTGGCGGGCGGCCGGGCGATGGTGCTCTTCGCTGGCGCCCTGGTCACCGACGGCGTGCTGCTGCACCTGGCGTGGCGCGCGCACCGGGCCGGCACCCTGGCGCCCAACCGCTGTAGCACCTGCGACCACCCGATGGTGCACACGCGGCCGGGGGAGATTCGGCCGCCCGGAGGCGCTCAGCTCCCCCGCCGCATCGCGTGGCGTTGCCGATATTGCGGCCGTCTGGCCTGATGGCGGCCATGAGCGAAGCCCCCCGCCCGACCCTGAGCCCGGCCGAGCTGGCCACCTATCAGAGCATCCGCGACCACGTCGCCCAGGCCGCGCTGTCGATGATCGACTTCGCGAATCACAAGCCGGCCAATCGCGCCCCGAAGCCGAAGGTCGGGGGCCACCAGGCGTCGTGCATGTCGTCGGTGGATCTGCTCTGCGCGCTCTATTTGCACGTGCTGCGGCCTGAGGATCGCGTGTGCGTCAAACCGCACGCGGCGCCGGTCCTGTACGCGCTGGCGCACCTCTGCGGCGTGCTGGACACCGCGGCGCTGGATACGCTGCGCGAGTTCGGGGGGCTTCAGCCCTATCCGACCAGCGCGAAGGACCCGCGCTGGGTGGACTACACCTCGTCCAGCGAGGCCCTGGGACCGGCGGCGACCATCTACGACGCCTACGGGGCGGTTCACGAGCGCCGGGCGCTGGGACGCGAGCGCGCTTCGGAGCCGGTCTTTTACGCCCACGTCGGGGACGGCGAGCTGACCGAGGGGCAGATCGACGAGAGCCTGTACGACGCGGGCCGCTGGCGGCTCGACAACCTCGTGTGGATCGTCGATCTGAACCGGCAGAGCCTGGACCGGGTGATGGACGACTCGGGGCGGCTGGACCGGTGGGTCGAGGCGAAGTTCCGGGCCCAGGATTGGGAGGTCATCCCGCTGCGGTTTGGTGCGCGGGCGCTGGCGCTCTTCGGGTTGCCGGGCTGCGAGGGGCTTCGGGAGGGGTTTGAGCGGCTCGACGACGCGCTGTGGCACCCGCTCTTGCTGCTCCGGGGCGACGCGCTGCGCTTCGCTTTGGGCGCGGATGTGGAGCGGCCGGCGGGCGCGCTCGGGGCGGTGGCCGCCGCGGTGCGCGACGCCCTCGGAGGTGAGAGGCGGGCCGCGAAGGCGCTCAGCCGGTCTCTGGCCGAGCGCGACGACGGCTGGCTCGAGGCGGCCGTCGGGCACCTCGGCGGTCACGACCTGTCCGCGCTGGTCGAGGCGTTCTGCGCGGCGCGGGCCGTGCGTGGCCGCCCCGCGGTCATCGTCGCGCACACGGTCAAGGGCTACCAGACCTCGCAGGCCGCTCACCCGGAAAACCACGGCATGCTGCTGCCCGAAGACGAGGTCGCGGCCTGGGGCGCGCGCGCCGGGTTGGCGGCGGGCGTGCGCTATCCGCGGCCGGCGGCGGGGTCGGCGGCCGCGGCCCACCTGGCGCGGGTCCGGGCCCGGTTCGTCGCGGAGAGCGAGCCGCTGTGGGCCGACGCGCCGATGGAGGTGCTGGCGGCGGCGCTGGCGGAGGTGCGCGTGCCGAGCCGGCGCGTGACCTCGTCGGGCGAGGCCTTCCAGAGCCTGAACCTGGCGCTGCTCCGCTCGGCGGCGGCGCCCTGGATGCAGTTCTGCGCGCCGGACGTGGGGCACACCACCCACCTGGGCCCGGTCATTCGCCAGACCGGGGTGTTCGCGCCGCGCGACCTGCCGGACACGTACGCGTTCTTGCGTGAGGCGCAGCGGACCAGCTTCGACTTTCACCCAAGCGCTACCGGGCAGTTTCACGCGCTCGGCATCGCCGAGGGCAACGCCATGCTGTGGGCCTACGCGTTCGGGCGCCGGCGCCTGAG
>CAZNZH010000999.1:0-1994 GCA_964577445.1 uncultured Myxococcales bacterium | reverse complement strand
CTTCACGGCCGCGGACCCCGGAGGCGACGTGGACCAGGCGGCCGAGTTCATCGTCGTCGGCACCCCGTAAGCCGCCGCAACGGGGTCAGCGCGGGCGGCTCCGCGCGGCCCGCTGTAGCTCGCCGATCTTGGCGATGAACTCGGCGCGGCTGTGAACGCCCACGCGGCGGAAGATCCGAGCGACGCAGGTCCGCACCGAGCTGAGCGGCATCTCCAGCTCCGCGGCGATGTCCTTATCGCAGAGCCCATGCGCGAGCGGGTGCGCCACGCGCTCCATCCAGGACGGCAGCGCCCAAGGCAGCGCCTCCGAGGCGCTGGATGCGTAGATCGGCTTGGGCACCACAAGCTCGAAGTCCTGCCCGTCCAGCTCGAAGCGCACCCTGCGAAACCCGGTGTGCAACGCAGCATCGCCTTCGGGCACGACCGGCGCGCTCATCCCGACGGCTTGCGCGGCGAGATTCGCCACGACCACCGCGCCGGATGGGTCCAGCAAGAACGCCGGCTCGTCAAACGCGTCGAGGAGGTCACGGAGACCTTGCATCGCGCACCCCCGAGCGGCCAGGGCGAGTTGTACTGATCTGGATATCCGTACAATGCCACATTCCGACTGCGTCGCGAAGAGACGTCGATCGCGTCGTGTCGTTCGATCGGGAGCGCGCGAGCGGGGTCGGCGCCGGCGGACAGGCGCGAACCCGCCGCCGCCTCGCTCAGCCCTGCTCGGCCAGCGCCTTGAGCTTGGCGAGGCCCGCCTCGAAGTCCTTGCCGACCAGGGCGTCCATGTCCAAGAAGATGCCCACCAGCTTCGCCATGAACTCGTTTTCGCCGCTCATGGCCCACTTCACCTCGGTCTGCTGCCCCTTGGCCGTCAGGGTGAAGGTCACGGTGCTCTCCGACTCGAAGGGTTCGAGGAACTTGAGCCTCTCCACCACCAACTCGTTCGGCACGGCCTCGATGATCTCCATGCGGCCCTTGCCGACGTCGCTGTTGCCTTCCCAGGCGTAGATGGCGCCCAGACCGCGCTCCGAGCCGCTGTAGGTGCGCTTCATGTCGGGGTCCATCTTGTCCCAGGGCGACCACGCGCTCCACTGCTTGAAGTCCTCGATGATGGCGAAGATCTTCTGCGGTGGCGCGTTGATGGTCGTCGATCGCTCGACGCTGAAGGTGGTGGGCCGGGTGGCGGCGTAGACGAGGGCACCGGCGATGAGCAGCAGCAGGACCAGGGCGATCTTCTTGGCCATGACGGACTCCCTCTTTATGCCGCAGGGCGGCGTGGCGCGGCGTGGCGTGGCGTGGCGTGCGGGGAAAATAACCCGGTGCGGTCACAGCGCAAGGTGCGCTGAACGGTGGTTCAGTCCTTCTTCTTGGAGCGCTTCTTCTCGGGAGCGGGCGAACTCTTCTTGGGGGCCGATTTCGCAGGCGCCGCCTTGGGTTTCGGCACCTCCGCGGCAGCCTCCGCGGCAGCCTTCCGCCGCAGGTGCAGCATCCGCCAGCTCCCCTCGTCGACGGCGCGGACCAGCTCGAACGCGTCGAAGGTCGCCAGCACCTTGTCCGCGTCGGCCCCCGCCATCGCGGTGACGACGAGGTCGCCCGTGGCGCGCTCGGTCAGCGCGGCGGCCATGCCGCAGACGACGCTGGGCAGGATGTTGGCCATCACGATGTCGAAGGTCCCCAGCGCGCGGTCCACGGTGCCGGCCATGAAGCGCGCGCGCCCCGCGACGCCGTTTCGCAGCGCGTTGGCCTGAGCGGTGCGCACGGCGATGGGGTCGATCTCGACGCCGATGGCCTCAGAGCCAAGCTGCGCTGCGGCGATGGCCAAGATCCCCGAGCCCGCGCCCACGTCCAGCACCGTCGCGGCAGGCCGGGCCTTCAGGCAGTCGTCCAGCAGGCCCAGCGCCACGCGCGTCGTCGGGTGCGCGCCGGCACCGAAGGCGAGCGCTGGGTCGACGCTCACCCAGGCGGGCGTCTCCGGCGTGAGCCGCGACGCCTCGAACGAC
>CAZNZH010000998.1:0-1995 GCA_964577445.1 uncultured Myxococcales bacterium | reverse complement strand
GTCGGGGGGGAGGGGGACGCCGAGCTCGGAGGCGAGGCCGTCGAGGAAGGCGAGCATCAGCGCGGTGCGGCGGGTGGCCTCGGCGCGACCTTCGGGGGTGAGCATGGTCTGGGCGAGGCCGAGGAGCTTGGCGCGGAAGTGGTCGACGCTATAGGCGCGGTCGTTTAGCGGGCGGGCGGTGGCGAAGGGGTCGAGGTCGTGGAAGTAGCGGGCGTTCATACAAGCGCCGGTGGAAAACGTGCGCATGATGCCGATGGCGCCGAGGGCCTCGAGGCGGTCGGCGTCTTGGAGGGCTTGGCCGAGGGGGTGGTCGGGGACGGCGCCGCGGGAGAAGCTGTGGTCGAGGACGGCGCGGGCGATTCGCTCGGTGGCGTCTGGGGAAAAGCCGAGCGGGGGGAGGAGGCGGCGGGACTCGGCGGCGGAGAGCTCGCTGGCGCGGGCGCGGTCGGGCGAGTCCTTGGGGAGGTTGATGATGTCGTGGAGGAGGGCGGCGGCGACGGCTTCGCGGGGGGCGACGCGGGGGGGGCTGAGGCGGATGGTCCACAGGGCGACGCGCAGGGCGTGGGCGAGGTCGTGGCCGGGGTCGTCGCTGAGGCGGGGGCCGGCCTCGGCGGCGAGGGCGGCGAGGGCGGGGTCGGCGTCGATGCCGGCGAGGAGGGCGGCGCGGTCGGCGGGGGTCGGGGTCATGGGCGGCTCTTGGGGGTGGGGGCGTTCGGGGCGGGGGCGGCGCTGGGGGCGGGGGGGCCGTAGCCGCCGCCGCCGGGGGTCTCGACGCGCACGCGGTCGCCCGAGACCAACTCGGTAGCATCGCCGGACCAGGGTTGCCAGCGTCCCTGGCGCGAGAGGGCGTCGTGGCCGGGGTGGCCGGGGGCGCCGCCGGCGAGGCCCGGGGCGCCGGAGTCGCGGCGGGTGGCCAGCAGCGCTGCGGTGGTGGGGCCGAGGACCTCGAGCTCGCGGATCAGGCCGTCGCCGCCTGGGTGTTTGCCGTCGCCGCCGCTGGCCAGCCGGCGGGCGAAGCGGTGCAGGCGCAGGGGGAGTCGGGACTCCAGCACCTCGGGATCGGTGGCGCGGGTGTTGGTCATGTGGACCTGGCGCCCGCTGGGGCCGGGGGCGTGGGGGGAGGCGCCGGTGCCGCCGCCGATGGTCTCGTAGAGCGACCAGCGCGTGCCGTCGGGGCGGGTGCCGCCGAGGGTCAGGTTGTTCATGGTGCCCTGGGAGGCCGCGCGGGAGCCGGCGGCTCGCAAGAAGAGGTCGACGATGCGCTGGGAGGTCTCGACGTTGCCGCCGGCCACCGCGGCGTCGGGCGGGGGGCTGACCACAGAAGGGTGGGGGGCGCGGATGTCGACCCGGCGGAGCGCGCCCTCGTTGAGCGGGATGGGGTGGTCTACCAAGACGCGCAGGGCGTAGAGCACCGCGGCGCGGACCACCGCCGGTGGGGCGTTGAGGTTGCCGGGGTGGGGGCCGCCGGTGCCGCGGAGGTCGACGCACAGGCGCCCGGCGGAAGGCGTGAGGCGGAGGGCGAGGGGGACACCGTCGATGGCGTCGGTCGCCGTTCCGGGGCGCAGCGAGGCGATGACGCGCGCCACGGCCTCTTCGGCGACGTCTTGGAGGTGACGCATCCAGGTGGCGACGAGCTCCGGTGGGCCCAGGGCGACCAGGAGGCGCGCGGCGTAGGCGTTGGAGGCGATCTGCGCTTCGAGGTCGGCGTGGACGGTGGCGGGCTCGCGGCAGCCCGCCAGCGCGTCGCCCAGGTCGCGGAGCCGGCCGGCGTCGAGCAGCGGCAGGCGGCGCAGCACGAAGCCCTCGTCGGCGAGACGAGTGGAGCGGGGCGGCATGGAGCCGGGGGTGGTGCCGCCCACGTCGACGTGGTGGCCGCGGCAGGCGACGAAGAAGCGGTGGGCGCCCAGCCGCACCGGGGTGATGACCGTGAGGTCCGGCAGGTGCGAGCCGCCCGCGTCGGGCGCGTTGGTGAGGTAGGCTTGGCCCGGCTCGGGG
>CAZNZH010000997.1:0-1999 GCA_964577445.1 uncultured Myxococcales bacterium | reverse complement strand
CTGCGTGAGGGTGGGGTTCACACGACCACAGAAGGGGCACTGGAAGTCGGAGATCTCGATGATGTGGACCTTCGCGGTCTCAGCGCTGCCACCCCGGTTGGGGTAGTCGACCTTGCCGGTCGCGGCCTCGGCAGGCTTGGCCTCGGCTGCCTTGTCCGCGGCGGCCTTCTCGCCTTCGCCGGCGGGCTTGACCTGCTCGGTGGCAGGAGCGGGCTCGGCGCCCTTCTGGCACGCTCCCATCAGGAACGTGGCGGCAACAGCCGCGAACAATTTGACCTTCATAACCCTCGTCCTCCTCGTCCGAACTCGCACGACCGCGTCGCCGAATCGGATGGTGTTGTCTTCACCGATTGTGTAAGCATATCCAGGGTTTTCGATGAATCGGGCCCCGGAAAGCGACGCGGGACTATGGCACACGCCCTCAGACCCCGCAAGGGCCGACCCGGAGCAGCAAAACCCCGGGTCGGAGCAAACAACGCGGCGCTCGCGTCGAAGGTTCAATAGAAATGAGATGGCAGCGTTTCGGTCGACGCGGGTCCCTCCTGGTGGTCGCGCTGCTCGTGGCGTGCGGGGCGCGGGCCGAGGCTGAGAAGACGCCGCTCCCGGGTGGAGGGGCGGCGGCGGCGCCCGTGGCCGCTGCTGCTGCGCCGGTCGCGCCCGTGCCGCCCCCGGCCGCGCTCCCCGCTCAGCCGGCGCTGGGGCCGGCGCCGCCCGCGGAGCTCGCTCGCGAGCTGGCTCGGTTCTTCGATGGTGTCGGCGGGGCCGGCCAGGAGTCCTGGTACGGCATCTATTTGATGGGCAAGAAGATCGGCTTCGGGCGGACCTGGTCCCGGCGCGCGGCGGAGGGCGAGCCCGGGGCCTACGCCAGCGGGACGGAGATGGAGCTGCGGGTGCGCGGCGGCGAGGCCGAGAGCCAGGTGCAGATCGCCGACTCGCGCTGGTCTGGCGGGGAGGCGCCCTGGCCGCTGGTGGAGGCGCGGTTTTCCCAGCGCACGCCTCAGGGGGCCGAGGAGCGGCGGGGCGTCGCGACCCCGGCCGGGCTGGTGGTGACGCGGGTGGGGGCGCCGGACGCGACCCGCACCCTGCCGGCGACCGCGGAGACGCTCGTGGGGGCGGCGGCGGGCTCGTTTCTGGGCGCGGGCGCGATGAAGGCCGGCGTCAAGGCCCAGGGCGTGGCGTTCAACTGGCAGCTCGAGCGCGACGATCTCTTCGACATCGAGGTGCTGAGCGTCGACAAGAGCACGCGGGCCGGCGTCGAGACGCGGGTGGCGGAGCTGGCGGTGGTCCTGCGCTCCAACGGGCTGCGCATGGTCAACCGGGTCGCCGAGGACGGGATCGTGCTCGAGATGAGCGTCGGCATGGGCATGAAGATGCGGCTCGAGGAGCGCGACATCGCGCGATCGGAGATCGCCGGGATGGACGTGTTGGGCGCCGTGCTGCGGGTCGAGCGCGAGCTGGGGGATCCGCGGTCGGTGCGCGAGCTGAGGCTGGTCGTGCGGGGTGCGGGGGCGGCGCTGCCGGCGTCCGAGGGGCAGCGGGTCTCGGCCGGGGAGGGTGGTCGCCTCGACGTGACGTTGACGCGCGGGGCCGGGGACGCGGTGACCGCCGCGGCGCGCGCCGCAGCGCTGGAGAGCACGGGCGACATCGACTCGGGGAACGCGGCGATCGTCGCGAAGGCGCGCGAGCTCACCGAGGGCCTCGCGACCCCGACGGAGCGGGCCGGCGCGCTCCGGCGCTTCGTCTTCACGACGCTCGACAAGCGCCTCGCCACCTGGATCCCGTCGGCGTCGGCGATCCTCGCGCGGGGCGTCGGCGACTGTACCGAGCACACCACGCTCTTCGTGGCGCTCTGCCGGGCGGCGGGCATCCCCGCGCGGCCGGTCTTTGGCGTGGCCTATCTGGGCCCGGGCTCGCGCGCCTTCGGAAACCACGCCTGGGCCGAGGTGGAGAAGGACGGGCGCTGGGTAGCGGTGGACCCCACCTGGGACGAGGCCGTCGC
>CAZNZH010000996.1:0-2000 GCA_964577445.1 uncultured Myxococcales bacterium | reverse complement strand
ATGGTGCAGGAGGTGACGAGGCCGCCGCCGCCGATGATCAAGGTCGTGCTGACCGTCACGGGCCCGCCCGCGGTCAACACGCCCTGCCGCGCGCACATCTCGAAGCGCGCGTTGTGGGCGCGCAGGGTCGAGCGTACGGTGCCGGCGCTGAGGCGGGCGGGCAGACGCGGCGTGTCCTCGTACTTGCGACCCACGCCGCCGCTGAGATCCGCCAGCAGGGCGGTGGCGTCGTTGACCGCTGGCAGGGGCGCGCTCCCGCGGACCGCGGGCGCAGGTGCGGGGGGAAGTCGGAGGTCGAGATCCGCGCTCTCGACCGCCAAGATGGACGCCTCGAGGCTCTCGGGGGTCACCCCCGGGGCGGCGAGGTCTGAGGCGGGCACGGCGAGGTCGGTGGCGAGCGAATCCCTAGGCCGCGCCTGGACGATCGGGCGATCGGGCGTGCGCTCCTGGCGGCGCATGCGGGCCTGGGTGCGGCCGGAATCAGCCACCAAGTCCGGGGCATCGAAGCGCGCGACGGGCTGCTCATGGAGCGCCTCGGTGGCCTCGGCGACCCGGACCGGCTCGGGCGAGGGTCGCGCCGCACGCACCGGCTCGACGGGAGCGACGGCCGGCGCGCTCGCCTGCGCGGTCCGCGCCTCCACACCCGGGGCGGAGGGGATCGTGCTGTCGCCGCCACCGCTCAGCCACCAGCCGCCGAGGACCAGCGCGAGCGCGGCCGCGCACACAGACGCGAACGCCACGCGCTGGCGGCGGCGGTTCTGGAAAAAATCGTCTTCGGCGTCGGGCGAGAGATCGAGGCCGACGAAGGCGCCGGTCGGAGCCTCGCGGGCGGGCAGCGCGTCGGGCAGCGGGCTCGGCAGCTCGGGACGAGTCGCCGACAGCGGCTTGGCCCGCGGGGGAGGCGCTGCGACCGGGAGCGTGGGTACGCCGCGGAGCACCTCCAGCGCGGCCTCCGCCGACGCGGGCCGCTCGTCCTCGTCTTTGTCCAGCAGGTTGAGGATGAAGTCGACGAGCGGGCCGCTCAGGTTGACGCCACCGAGGCTGGGTGGCGGCACCTCGCACTGCACATGCGCCCGCATGTAGTCGCCGGGTGTCTCGCCGGTGAACGGGGTGCGCCCGGTCAGCAGCTCGTAGAGGATGACGCCGAGCGAGTAGAGATCCGAGCGCGGGCTGACGGGCAGCGCCATGGCCTGCTCGGGCGCCATGTACGGCGGCGAACCCAAGGTCATCCCCACGCCGGTGAGGTCGACGGAGCCCTGCTCGTGGCGGGTCATCTTGGCGATGCCAAAGTCCAGGATCTTCACGAGATCCTGACGCTTGCCGCGGTCGGCGAGCATGACGTTGCCCGGCTTCAGATCGCGATGGATGATGCCGTGGGAGTGCGCCTCGACCAGGGCCTCCAGCATCTGGCAGCCGATGTGCGCCACGCGGTCGGGGGCCATCGGCGCCTCGCGGCCGATGACCTCGTCGAGCGGGTCTCCCTCGGCGAACTCCATCACCAGGTAGAGGTGGTGGTCGTCGGACTCGCCGAAGTCGATGAGCCCGATGATGTTGGAGTGCGCCACGGTCGCGATGGCCCGGGCCTCCTGCTGAAAGCGCGCGACGACGCGAAGATCGCGCAGCGGCGCCGGATGGAGCACCTTGATCGCCACGACGCGGCCGACGGCGAGCTGGGTGGCCCGGTACACGTCGGCCATGCCGCCGCGGGCGATCAGCGCGTCGATCTGGTAGCGACCCGCGAAGACGAGACCCACCAGCGCCGTCGCCTGGTCCGCTTCATAGTACTCGGCGTCGACGGTCTGAAAGCCGTCCCGTTCGCACACCGGCTCAGCGGTGTGCAGTCGGCACTGTGGACAGATCCGCATGGACTCCCTGCCGCCGTGCCCGACGGGCAAGCCCATTGAAACACGCTCGCTCCCGCGTAGCAACGATCATGGCCGCGCCGATAGACCTGATCGGCCACCGCACACGGCGCCTCTGTCGGCCCTGCCTCGCGGTGT
>CAZNZH010000995.1:0-2007 GCA_964577445.1 uncultured Myxococcales bacterium | reverse complement strand
AGTGGCGCGACGCGCGCCTGTGCTTTGAGGGCGAGTGGGAGCGCGCGGCGCGTGGCGGCTGCGAGCTCTACGGGGATTGCGGGCTCGAGACGCCCAAGTACCCGTGGGGCAATGACCCGGTGAGCTGCACCTACGTCGAGATGCTGGGCCTCGACGGCGGCTTCGGCTGCGGCACCGACCAGACCAAGCCCGTCGGCTCCAAGCCGCTGGGCGACAGCCCCTACGGCATCCACGACATGGTGGGCGGCGTGCAGGAGTGGATCTGGGACTACATGTCCACCTACACCGGCGGCACGGTCGCGTTCCCGAAGGGGCCGATCGTGGGCACGCAGCGCATGTGGAAGGGCGGCGCCTTCACGCAGGAGGCGAAGCTCCAGCGCCCCTCGAGCCGCTTCGTGTACCAGGGCCCGACCGTGAACCACGCCTTCGGGTTCCGCTGCTGTCGCCGCACGGGCGCGCTGCTGCCGGTCGACACCGCGGCGTCCCATGTCTACGTCTCGCCGCCGCCGGACCCGACGCTCTCGCAGTTGCTGGCGACGACCCAGTCGCCCGCTGACGACACCGCCTGGACCCTGGTGCGCGTGTTCCTCAAGGACATCGAGGGCCAGCCGCTTCAGGGCATGACCATCGAGGTCCAGGCGTCCGGTGAGGGGCACACCATCGAGTACATCAAGCGCCGCAGCGATCCGCAGGGTTTCGCCGAGGTGCGGATCAAGTCGACGCGGGTCGAGATCAAGACCATCACCGTGCTCGCCAGCGCCAAGGGTGACAGCCCGTTCATCCTCGACGACAAGCCGACCATCGACTACCGCGCTTGCGGCATCCTCGGCACCGGCTGCCCCCCGACGTGGAACTGCGTCGCGGGGACCTGCCGCGACCCCAGCAGCCGCAAGCTCTACGTGCCCTACGGCCCGTTCTATATGGGCTGCGCGACCGGCAACCCGTCGTGTCAGAGCGACGCGCCCAAGCATCGGGTGGTGACCCACGCGTTTCAGATCGACCGCACCGAGGTGACCGCCGCCGACTTCGCAGGGTGCGTGGGTGCTGGCGCCTGCTCGCCGCCTGGCGCGCTGTGCATCACGCACCCCGTGTGCGACCCGCCCACGCCGGGCTACCCGAACGACCCGGGCCCCGCGTGCACCGCGCCGTGCTCCACGAGCGCTTACGTCACCTACTCCAACGGCGCCAAGACCGCGCACCCGGTCAACCACGTCACCTGGACCGACGCCTCGCAGTACTGTGCGTGGAAGGGCATGCGCCTGTGCTCCGAGGCGGAGTGGGAGAAGGCGGCGCGCGGCGACTGTATCCAGAACGCGACCTGCGCCACCAACCTGCGGCCCTACGCCTGGGGCAGCACCGCGCCGACCTGCGCGCTGAGCAACACCACGGCGTGCGCCGGCCTCACCACGGCGTCCGGTGCACAGGCGACCGGCGTCAGCCCGTACGGCGCGCTGGAGATGTCCGGCAACGTGTTCGAGTGGGTGTCGGACTACTACGCGTCGGACTACTACGCGAACAGCGCGACGCTGAACCCGACGGGGCCGTCCAGCGGGACCGAGCGCGTGCTGCGCGGCGGCGCCTTCGACCACAACATGTGCTTCGCCACGAGCTACGCGCGCGCTCACGCGGCGCCGGCCCACAACGCGCCGTCGGTGGGCTTCCGCTGCTGCGCCGACTCTTCCTGGTGGAAGACCGGCGCCCCGTGGATCAGCTACGAGACCCCGTAGTCGACGGGAGCTCCAAGCGGTGAGCGACTCGGCCCTGGGGGTCGCTCACCGGCGTGAGGCTGCCGCCGTGCTCCTGCGCGATGTGGCGGGCGATGGCCAGCCCTGCGCCGACATCGAGGCCCTCGTCGTCCACGCTGAGGTTGGGCCCGTCCGCGCCCCGGGCGTCGCGCAGCACGGCCACGATGCGCGTGGGGTCGGGTCGCTCAAAGCGCACCTCGATGCGCCCGTAGGTCGCCTCGCGGCTGCCGATCGCGAGGAAGACGCCGACGAAGAGCTGCTG
>CAZNZH010000994.1:0-2007 GCA_964577445.1 uncultured Myxococcales bacterium | reverse complement strand
GGATGGCGTGGGACGCGGCGTTTGGCGTGGCGGCGGGCCTGAGCGCGGCCGCGGCGCCGGTGGGCGGGGCCGCGCAGCCGGCGGGCGAGCCGGCGGTGGCCGAGAGCGCGTCTTTGGCGGGTCCCGAGCCAGCGCCCGAGCCTGCGCCCGAGCCAGCGCCCGGGCCCAGGGCGGCGCGAGCGCCCGGCGCGGAGAGAGCGGCGGCCCCCGGCGCGCGATCCGCACCGGAGCCCGCAGGGGCCTTGGGAGCGGAGACCAAGGCGGGCGAGGAGGCCGGGGCCCGACTCCCACCCGCCCGCGCGCCCGCCGGCGCCGTCACGAGCAGGGCCCCGGCGGCCGACCTCGCCCCGGCGCTGCCCCCCGGCGTGGGCGCGCTGCCGAGCGCGGCCGAGGTCGACGACGCGGTAGACGAGCTCGCGCTCCTCGAGCAGCGCATCCTGGACGCCCAGCCCGAGGTGGCGTTGATGAGCGCGGAGCTTCAGCGCCTGCACTTTCTCGCCTGGATCTGCCGGGCGCGGGCTGTGCAGTTCCGGCTCTCGAGCGAGCTGCGGGTCGAGCGCGCCGCCGGCGACATCGCGCGGATCCTCGGCAACCTAGGCAAGCGCTGGTGGCCGGGCAACGTCTCCGCGCTCCAGATACGCGCGACGCCGCTCCACGCGGGGGCGGAGCTGGGGCTCGCGGGCGGCGGTCATCTGCACGACTGGGCCGAGGCCGCCGACCGGGCCGAAGAGCTGTTGGCGGCGCGGGTGGAGGGCCTGGGCGACGGGCGCCGCGACGAGTACGGCTGGACCGATCAGGGCGCGCTCACGCCGGCTCCGAACGACACCGCGGGGCTGATGCGCGAGAGCGTGGCGACGGTGGAGCGCGTGTTGGGACCGCTGTCGCAGCCGCCGTCCCCAGGGACGCGGGCGCGGGCGCTGGCCGCGGGCCCGGCGCTGGTCGCCGAGCTCTTGCCGCCGGCGCGGGCGCTGCGTTGGCTGCGCGGCAACGACCCCGACCCCGAGCTCTGGGCCACGGCTTTTGGCCGGCTGCGGTGGATCGCCAGCCAGCTCCGGGCCGACGCGGCCGGCCCCCTGCGCGACGTGCTGGACGCGGACTACCGCCCGCCGATGGGGTGGGCTCAGAGCCTCGGGCAAGACCCCGGGCGCAAGCGGATGCGGCGGCGGCGGCGCGACGTCCTCGGCGGCGTGGCGCGGCTGCGGGAGGCCGACGACGGCGCGCTCACGGCGTGGCTGGTCGAGGCGTTCGAGCTGGGCAACGAGCTGCCGAATCCGCGCCTGGCGGGGCTGCTCTACCCGGTCCGTGACCGCATCGCCGCGCTCGCCATCGACGCGCTGCCCGACTCGAGCCGGCGCCTGCGAAAGCGCCTCGCCGACCTGAAGAAGCGCCTCGTGCTCATCGGCTCCGACGAGGCGGAGTCCATCATCCGCAGCGTCGAGCGCGAAGCCGCCGAGGGCGACCCGGCGGCCTCAGACGCCGCAAAGACCCAGGTATTACCTGAGGAAAAGGCGAACACCATCGACGTCTTGGCGGAGCGCGTGCGCCGGCAGACCCGGGGTCGCAAGGCGCTCTTCGTGTCCAATCGTGAGGATCCCGAGCTCAAGGCCCGGCTCGAGACCCTCCTCGACCTCGAGCTGACCTGGGCGGTCATCGACCCGCGGCGCATCCAGGCCAAGCGCGACTCCGTGGTCCAGGGCAGCTACGACTTCGTGCTGAGCGCGACGGGGTTTCAGAGCCACTCGGTGGACACCACGCTCTTTCGCGCCGCCCGCGCCGCCGGCATCCCCTACGTGCGAGTCAACCGGGGGCGGCCCTTGACCTGCGTGCGCTCGCTAGCCCGCGAGCTGGGGCTGGAGGCGACCCTGGAGGCTGCCTGACGAAAGCGAGGGCCGATCCTGGCAAGCCGTCAAGTCATCAGCCCGCGGCTCGCTCAGAGCAGCCGGGCCGCGTCGTCGTAGAGCAGCATCTGGAGCAGGAAGCTGCCGATGACGCGCTCCTGCTCCGGCT
>CAZNZH010000993.1:0-2010 GCA_964577445.1 uncultured Myxococcales bacterium | reverse complement strand
CCGTCCCGGCCCCGAGGGCGGTCGCCGCGGTCGCTGGGGCGGCGGGCGCCGGCGGCGCGGGGGCGACGACGGGGACCGCCGCCAGGGACCCGGCGCCGCGGGTCGCTGGGGCCGGCGTGGTCGCCACCGGCGCACCCAAGAGCGGCGGCTGGCCCGACCACCACCAGACCACGGCGGAGAGGAGGACCAGGGAGAGCGCGATGCCGACCAAGGCCCAGGTCCAGACGGGGTCGCGCGGAGCCTGTCGTGGGGGCGCGGCGACGCTGGCCGTGCGCGGCGCGGGGCGCCGGCTGCCCGTGGGCGTGCGGCGGCGCAACTGCGAGGTCGCGGGCTTGCGCGCGTGGCGGTCGCGCATCTCGCGGTCGGCGCTCCGGACCTCGTCGAGGTCCATCTGGCGGGTCATCTCGCCAGGGTTTTCCTCGACGAGGGTCTGGGCCGCGGGCGACACGCCCAGGGACTCCGGTCGAGGGATGAGGGCCGTGTCCTGGGGGTCACTGGCCTCGTGAAAGGGCGGCAGGGCCGCGCCGGTGGCATAGGGAGACGCCGACGGGATGAGCATCGAGGTCTCCGCCCCGTGGCTTACCGCCGGAGGGGAGCCGGGGCCCGCCACGGCCGGCGCGGCCGGTGCGGGCGCGGGCAGCGGCGGCGGGATCGCGTCGTACATCGCGGTCACCGGCCGGGTCGTCTCCGCCCCGCCAGCCCCGTACTCCTTGAACCCGGAGCTGGGAGGAGCCAGCCCCAGAGGCGGCAGGTTCTGGGTGGAGCCGCCGGAGGCCAGGGCCGCGGCCTCCATCCCGAGCAGCGTCGGCCGGCGCTGCGCCAGCCCGTCCGCCGGCCCGGGCGCCTGGATGACCGCCTGGGGCAGCGGCCGCCCCATGAGGTCGGATTCGTCGATGAGGCCGTCGAGATAGGCCACGATGCGATCGGCGGGGGTGGCACGGCGGGCGGGGTTTTTCTCCAGCAGCCGGTCGATCAACCACGTCAGCTTCCGGCCCAGCGCGCCGTGACGCTCCAGGCCACCCAGCGGCGGCGGGTCGTCGTGGACGTGCTTCATCACGATGGAGATGGGGTTTTCGCCGATGAAGGGCGGGCGGCCCGACAGCATCTCGTACATGAGGACGCCGACGGAGTAGAGATCCGAGCGGCCATCGACGTCCTGGCCGAGGGCCTGTTCGGGCGAGAGATAGCGGGGCGTCCCGCAGATGAACCCGGTCTGGGTGAGGTTCGCGCCCTCCGCGTGGGGCCCGATGGCCTTGGCGATGCCGAAATCGAGCACCTTCACGAAGTCCGTCTCGCCGTAGATGTCGCAGATGAAGATGTTCTCGGGCTTGAGGTCGCGGTGGACCAGGCCGAGCTGGTGCGCCTCGGCGAGGCTCTTGAACATCTGTCGCGCGATGTGGACGACGCGCTCGGGGTGCTGGGGACCTTCGCGCAGGAGCAACTGGCCGAGGGTCAGGCCGCGCAGAAACTCCATCGCCATGAAGAGGCGGCCGTCTTCGGTGGCGCCGTAGTCGTAGACGCGGATGCTGTTGGGGTGGTTGAGCTTCGAGGAGGTACGCGCCTCCTGCTGGAAGCGCTGGACCTGCTTCTGCTCGGTGCAGAGCTTGCGGTGGACCACCTTCAGCGCGACCTCGCGGTCCATCTGAATCTGGCGCGCTTTGAAGACCAGGCCCATGCCGCCGCGGCCGACGAACTCTAGGATCTCGTAGCGCCCAGCCCACGTGCGGCCGAGCAACTCCTGGATTTCGTCCGCTTGGGACACCCCGCCTCCTCAGTTGGCCGCGGTCACGGCGCGGGCGATTCTATAGTCCAGCACGCGCCATGCAAACCCTATCGGCGGCGCTGGCGAGTACTTTGTACCCGTCGCGTCGATCGCGTGACGCGGGCTCAGGCGGCGAGGACGCCGAGGCGCTCGAGGGCGCGCGTGGCGGCTTGGCGTAGGACGGGCCCCGCAGAGCGACTCGCGTGGCTCAGGGCGGCGAGGGCGCGGTCGCCTCCGAGCACGCCGAG
>CAZNZH010000992.1:0-2017 GCA_964577445.1 uncultured Myxococcales bacterium | reverse complement strand
ACACGAGACACGCAGCTCCGGACGAGGCGGCGCCGTGACGCGCGCTCCGGTGCGCGCCCACGGTGTGCCCTCCGCGTAGAGAGGCGTTCCCGCGTTCCACCGATCGCCAAGTGCCCGTCGCAGCTTGGCTTTCCGGTCATCTGGACGCGTTCCACGGGGCGTTCCCAGGCGTTCCGGTGGAACGCCTCCCGCTCCGGATCGACACCTGAACGCCCGAACACCCGAACGCTTGACCGGGTGCCATGGATCCGATAGATCGATCGACTTCGGCGGAGGCACCCGTGACCGATGAGCTGACCGACAAACAGAGCGCCGTCCTCGACATCATCGAGCGGCACTGGCGCGCGCAGGGCGTGGCGCCCTCGGTCGCCGAGATCGCGACGCGGCTCGGGCTGCAGAAGTCGACGACCCACGAGCACCTGATGGCGCTCAAGCGCAAGGGCGCGCTGGTCCACATCGAGGGCCAGGGCCGCTCGTGGCGCCCGACGACCGTGGTGTCCGGCGAGGCCGAGCGGCGGATCCCGATCGTCGGCGACGTGGCGGCCGGCGCCCCGCTGCTCGCCCAGGAGAACATCGACGGCTGGGTGACCGTCGCCGGCGTGCGCGAGGGCCAGACGGTCTTCGCCCTGCGCGTCCGCGGCGACAGCATGACCGGCGCGGGGATCCTCGATGGCGATCTCGCCATCATCCGCCAGCAGCACACCGCCGAGGACGGCGAGATCGTGCTGGCGCTCGTCGACGAGGAGGGGGCGACCATCAAGCGGTGGCGTCACCATGGGCCAACCGTGACGCTGCAGGCCGAGAACCCGGCGCATGCACCCGTGACGCTCCCGATCGAGCGCGTCCAGGTGCAGGGGAAGGTGATCGGCCTGCGGCGGGACTACCCGTGAGGGGGTCCCGATGCAGTCGTCCGCGCCCCTCATCAAGAACCTGGTCCGCCTGTCGCTGCTCGAGCGCGTCTCGCCCGAGCTGCTCGTCCGGTTCCTGCGCCCCTACGAGGGCTACCTCGCCGGCCGCGGCGTGAGCCTCGACGGCGTCGAGCTCGACCACGCCTGGGTCGGCGAGCTGCACCGGGTGCTCTGCGTCGTCGATCCCACGATGCCCGGCGCGCTCCAGCAGGCCTTCCTCGACGTCGCCGACCTCGCGAGCGAGCAGGGCCACGAGGCCGCGCTGAACCTCGCCGGCGAGCGGCAGCTCAACCTCTTCGGCGAGAGCGGCGACGTGAGCCCCGAGGACCTCGCGTTCCGCCTCTACCTCGAGCACGCCGACGTCTTCATGGCCACCCACGCGCGCGTGCAGTCGCAGGAGGCGCGGCGCTTCGTCGACTTCCACCCCGACGCCCACCGGCCGCTCGAGGGCGCCGAGACCCAGGCGAAGCGGGTCCTGCTGATGGAGCAGCTGCGCCGCTGGTTCGCGAGCCGCAACCGCAGCGACTACGTCGACGTGCGCGTGAGCGAGTCGAGCGACGAGGTCTCGTTCGTCATCATCCACGGCCAGCCGCCGCGGAACCTCTCGGTGATCACGTCCGCGTCGAGCCGCGACCGCCTGAGCCTCGTGCCCGACAAGCAGGACACGGTCGTCTTCGACAAGGCCACCGGCCGGCTCTCGATCAACGCGCAGTACGCCGCCGAGCACGACTTCTACCGGGCGGCGATCGGCAAGGTCTTCTTCGGCCGCGACGACCACTTCGAGCCGCACGCGGTGCTCGACTGCGACGTGCTGCTCGACGACCCGCGCGCGGCGCTCTCGGTCGAGGGGCTGCCAGCGCTGCGCGCCGTTGCCCTGCGCGAGGTCGTGCTCGAGGCGATCGACTCGCCCCGCGACCGCCTGACCTGGTCGGCCAACGACCTCGGCGACGTGTACCTCGAGGACGTGCCCGATCTGCTCAAGCGCGACCGCACGGTCCGCAAGGCCAAGCTCGCGCTCTTCCCGATCCACGAGGGGCGGCCGAAGGTCGTCGAGATCGCGCCGCCCAACAAGCTCACCTACGACCGCCGCACCTACGACGCGGTCGTGC
>CAZNZH010000991.1:0-2018 GCA_964577445.1 uncultured Myxococcales bacterium | reverse complement strand
GCCTCCTTCGGCGCCGGCAACTACGGCATGGCCGGCCGCGCCTACGAGCCGCGCTTCCTCTTCACCTGGCCCAACCATCGCATCGCGGTCATGGGGCCGGAGCAGCTCGCCGGCGTGCTCGATATCGTCAAGCGCGAGGCGGCCGACAAGCGCGGCGTGCCCGTCGACGAGGGGCAGCTCGAGATGATGAAGGGCGTGCTGCGGATGCAGGTCGAGAAAGAATCCGACGCCTTCTACGCCACCGCCAACCTGTGGGACGACGGCATCGTCGACCCGCGCCTGACCCGAGACGCTCTGGGCGTCGCGCTCTCCGCGGCGGCCACGCGCCCCATGGAGGCGACGACGTCCTGGGGCGTGTTCCGGCATTGAGCGCGCCACCCATGCCGGGCGTGCGCCCGTTTCGTCGCCTCCTGGTCGCCAATCGCGGCGAGATCGCGCGGCGCGTCATGCGCTCGGCGAGGCGCGCGGGCTACGAGACCGTCGCCGTGTACTCGGAAGCCGACCGCGACGCGCCGCACGTCGGCGACGCGGACATGGCCGTGCTGCTCGGCCCCGCGCCGGCCGCTGAGAGCTACCTCAACGCCGACCGAATCCTCAGCGCGGCGGCACGGTCCGGCGCCGACGCCATCCACCCGGGCTACGGATTTCTCAGCGAAAACGCGACCTTCGCGCGATCCTGCGAGGCCGCCGGCCTCGTCTTCGTCGGCCCCACCGCGGACACCATCGAGCGGATGGGCTCCAAGATCGCGGCGAAAGCCCTGATGATCGCCCACGGGGTGCCGGTGGTCCCTGGGTTTCACGAGCCGGGGGCCGACGACGCGCGCATCCGCCAGGAGGCCATAGCGCTCGGGATGCCCGTGCTCCTGAAGGCCTCCGCCGGGGGTGGCGGCAAGGGGATGCGCGTCGTCCGCAGCCCGAGCGAGCTGGACGCGGCCATCGCTGGCGCCCGGCGCGAGGCCCGCTCCGCCTTCGCCGACGACGCGCTGCTGGTCGAGCGCTACATCGACTCCCCGCGCCACATCGAGGTGCAGATCTTCGGCGACGCCCACGGCGGGCTGGTGCATCTGTTCGAGCGCGAGTGTTCGATTCAGCGCCGCCACCAGAAGATCGTCGAGGAGACCCCCGCCCCGAACCTGGCCCCCGCCGTCCGCGACGCCATCCTGGCCGCCGGCGTGACCGCCGGGCGCGCCCTCGGCTACCGCTCGGCGGGCACGGTGGAGTTCGTCGTCGCCCCCGATGGCGCCTTCTATTTTCTCGAGGTGAACACGCGCCTACAGGTCGAACACCCCGTCACCGAGCTGGTCACCGGCCTGGACCTGGTGGCGCTCCAGCTCGCCGTCGCCGAGGGCGCGCCCCTGCCCTTCGACCAGCGCGCCGTCCACAGCCGCGGCCACGCCATCGAGTGCCGGCTCTACGCCGAAGATCCGGCCAGGGACTACCTGCCCATGGCCGGGCCGGTCCTCGACTTCCACGTCCCGCTCGGTGAGGGCGTCCGCGTCGACAGCGGCGTCGAGACCGGCACAGAGGTCAGCGTCCACTACGACCCGATGCTGGCGAAGGTCATCACCCACGGCGCCACCCGCGACGAGGCCGCCCGCCGAATGCGCCGCGCCCTCGCGCACAGCTCGGTCTTGGGGCTCGCCACCAACCGCGAGTTTCTACTCTGGCTGCTCGACGAGCCACAGTGGCGCGCCGGCCGCACGCACACCCACCTGCTGGTCGACACCACCGCGACCTACGGCGACGAACACACCGCGCGGTCGGCCCGCGACGCGGCCGTGGTGGCGACCCTATCGCGCGCCGTCACGAGGGCGGCCGGCCGCACGCTGCTGCCCGGCCTGCCCGTGGCCTGGCGCAACAACCGCTGGCGCGACGCGGAGCTGTGCTGGTCGGTCTTCGAGCACCACTCGCCCGAAGCGACAGAGCTGGCGGTGTCCTACCGGCTCCTGAGCGCGGCACACGCGCGGGTGGAGGTCGGCGGGGAGGCCATGGACGTCCGCCTCGGCGTCGCCCAAGGC
>CAZNZH010000990.1:636-2021 GCA_964577445.1 uncultured Myxococcales bacterium | reverse complement strand
GCCGTAGCTGACGATGACGCCCGGCGCCAGGGCGAACGCGTTGGCGCCATCGGACCACTGCTCGCGGGCTTGGGCGGTGGGGTCGTCGCCGCCGCAGAAGATCGGCTCGAGCTCAACGCCGACGGAGGCGAGGGCGTCTAGGAGGTGGTCGCCCAGCAGGGTGTGCCCGTCGGGGCGAAAGGCGTGGACGCGCACGCCGAGCGAGGCGGGCGCGTCGAGCAGCGGCGGATAGATGAGGCACTGCTCGGCGTCGATGCGCGTGAAGAGCGTGTCGATGTGCATCGCGGCGCGGCGGCGTGGCATCTCGCAAGCCAAGACATGAGTGATTCCGCGGGCATGCAGGCGGGGGGCGAGGCGCTCCACGGCGGCCAGGGTCGTGCGCACGCCGACGCCCACCAAGACGACGTCGGGGGCGAGGACCTGGATGTCGCCGCCCTCCAGGGTGGCCGGGACCAGGCCGGGGCCGCGGATGGGGCCGTCATCGGCGATGTCGACGCGCGGGATGTCGCACAAGAGCGGGTGGTGGCGTGTGGCCGTGCGCATGAGCAGCATGTCGCGGCGGCGGCCGGGCTCAGCGCCGTAGGTCAGCACCAGGGCGTCGCCGACGGCCGCGGCCAGGTCGCGGGCGAAGAGCGCGTTCGGCGCCGGCCAGCGAAGGAGCTGGGCGCCGCTGTCGAGGTCGCGCCCGCTGATGAGGGCCTCCGCCAGCGTGGGCGCGTCCAGGGCGTCAAACCCGGCCCGGGCGCGCCGAGAGTCCGGCGCGCTGCTCCCGTGAAGCTCCGCCTCCAGGCGGAGGACCCCGGTGATGGCCTCCGTGCGCGCCCTGGGGTCCGCCAGAGCACCCGCGAGGAGCTCACGAAAGTCCATGTGGCCACGCGTCCCCGTGACCGCGCGGAGCACGCGCACCAGCCCGACGTGCTCGGCCTGAAGCACGCTGGTGACCACGAGGTCGTCGAAGAGGAGGTAGTCCGGGTTCTCGACCGGGCGGCCGTCAGGACCCGGGCGATAACGCTCCAGATTCTCAGGCAGCATCTGGTCGAACTCACCGCCCGGCCTGCTGGTGATCACCAGCTCCAGGGGGCCGACCTCGCTCTGCACTTGAACGGCGAGGGTCATCGGTCAATCGCCGAGGAAGGGACCCAGGGAGAGCGGCAGCGTCATCGGCACCTCGACGGGCGGGCCCTCGACGTGGTGCAGGCGGCGGTAGACCTCGCTGACCGCGATGACGCGCATCACATAGTGGCGAGCCTGGTCGTAGGGGATGGTCTCGACGAAGGCGTCGGTGGCGAGGTGCGACCGCTTCTCCAGCCACGAGCGGGTCGCCCCGCGGCCGGCGTTATACCCGGCCAGCGCCAGCACGGTGTTGCCCTGGAAATGGCGCAGCA
>CAZNZH010000990.1:0-626 GCA_964577445.1 uncultured Myxococcales bacterium | reverse complement strand
CGCTGGCCAGGTTGGTCTCGGGGTCGCGGAGCGCGCGGTTGGTGACGACCATGCCGAGCAGCTTCTGAGCGATGACGCGCGCGGTGGTCGGCATCAACTGGGTCAGGCCGATCGCGCCGGAGCGGCTGACGGCCTTGGGGTTGTAACGGGACTCGATGTGGACGAGCCCAGCGAGCAGCGCCGGGGGCACCCCGTTTTCCTTCGCCAGGCGGGTGATGAGGTCGCCGTGCTCAAAGGGATAGGCGCCCGCGTAGGTCTCGATGTCATCGGCGTCGAGTGCCTCGGCGAGCACCCCGCCGCGTCGCAGGACCCGCTCGGCGCGGTCCACGTCGCCGAGGGCGCGGTATACGGAGGCCAAGAGCGCGCGCCCGCTGCCGGGGAGCTGCCCGGCGGCCAGCAGCGCCTCCAGCTCGGCCGCGGCGGTCTTGGGCTCACCGAGCCGCACATAGGCGACGGCCAGATCGAGGATGGGACGGCGCACGACCTTGAGCTCGGCGAGGGGGCGCGGCGGGTCGAGGCCGGTCAGCCCATTCGCGGCGAGCCGGTCGGTGTACTCGACGTACTGAAACGCGGTCAGCGGCATGTCGGGCCGCGCCAGCAGGTCCGCGCGGCGGCGGGCGGCCAGG
>CAZNZH010000989.1:0-2022 GCA_964577445.1 uncultured Myxococcales bacterium | reverse complement strand
CGCGCTCAAGCCAGTGGACGAAGAGCGCTGACTGGGCGTACGCGAGCTCCAGCGCTGCGCCTTGAGCCGGGAAGCCCCGGTTCAGATCGTCGAGCGGGATGAGGTTTTGGGTGAGCGCGGCCCGGCGCGCGGCGCGCACGCGCTCCAGCACCGCCTCACCGGCCTGCCAGATGGCGACGCCCTCGGTGAACCACCGTGGGACCGGCCTCGCGCCCACCGCCGCGTGCAGCAGGATATGGCTGAGCTCGTGGTCGAAGGTCTCCGCCAGGCTGAAGAGCGCGGTGCCGTGGGCGCGGAGCACCATGCGTCGCTGGGACGGGAAGGCGACGCCGATGGCCCACTCGCCCATGGGGGAGCCGTCGGGAAAGACCGCGGCGAAGGTCTGGGCGTCGTCGGCGAGCCAGACCTCGATGGGGCGCTCGGGGCCGAGCAGGTCCGGGTCGAGGTCGCAGGCGTCGAGCATCGCGCAGAGCACCCGGTAGCGCGCCTCGGCCGATGCAGCCAAGCGGCGCGTCCCGTTCTCGGTGCCATCGACCGAGTGAAACCGGAAGTGCGTCGTCGTCACCAGCGGCGCGGCCGTCTCCGGTCCGCCGGCGGCGCGGGCGAGGCCCGTCGGCGCCAGCGACAGCAGCAGGAAGAGCGCGAGGGCTACCCCGCGATGTGCGAATCCAGGCATCCGTAAACCGTGGGCACGCCGTCGCGGCCGTCAAGGCGAGCCGCGGAGCCTGAATCCACCGGCTGGGCCAGCTCCTTATAGACGGCGCCAGTTGAAGCGCTGCCTGCCCGACGAGATCTCGAAGTAGAAGCCGAACTGGAAGTTGATCTCCCCGTCCCGCACCAGCCCCCGGGGTGGGTTCGGGAATGGCTGGGCGCGTCGGAAGGCAGACCGCGCCTCATCATCCATGAAATCCAGGCCGGAGTGCGTGGTCGTGACCATCTTGAGCAGGCGCCCCTCGTCGTCCAGGGTCACCCTCAGCTCGGTGTACCGATCTTTGACGCCGTAGACCCGGCCCAGGGGGTCCCGCATTTGATAGATGCGGTTGGGGTGCCAGTGACGCCGCAGCGCCCCCTTCACCCGGTAGAAGAAGTCCGAGTACTTGTAGCGATTCGCGTTCAGCAGCGTGCTCTGCCCTCGCTCCTCGACATCGGGCAGGTAGTCGTCGCTCGCGAACTCGTCCGATAGCCCTTGCAGGCTGGCGATGCGCGCGTGCTCGGTGGTCGCCGGCATCAGGATCTTGTCCTCGGAGCCGTCGAAGAGCACGGACTTCGGCCGCTGCGTGCCGCGGTCGGCCTCCGGGCGCTCCCTGTCAGGCGCGGCGAGGGCCAGGCGCTCCTCCGCTTCGCTGGTCACGGTGGGGTCAGGGCTCTCCGAATCCGGAGACCGCACGGGCGATGGATCGCGCGCTCGGACCTTGCCCTGCCTCTGCGACCGGTCGGGCGGCGCGATGGTGGTCGAGCGCTGCTCCTTCTTTACCCGAGCGTCGCGCGACGCGAGATTGCGCGTGTCCATCGGCTCCGGCGGGGTCTCCGGCGGATCGACGTCGGGCAGCTCGACGACACGCGCGTCGGGCGGGACCTGCTCCTCGTCCAGCTCGGGCTCGGGCTCGGGCTTTGGCGGCGGTTTGTAGCCCACGAGCCGCAGCGCGATGGGGCGCTCCGCGGGCTTGGAGTCGGAGTCCATGGCGCGCGTGAGCAGCCAGAAGACCGGCCATTGCAGCGCGACCGCGATGAGGAACATCACGATCCACCGCGATCTCTGCTGTTGCCTGACTCGCCTTCGTCGCATTTCCTACCCGGGCGGCGAGCGAGGGGCGCGCCGTCTGCGGCTCATCGGCCATCGGGCCGCGCGCCTTCAGCGTATCCGCGCGAAACTGCCGGGACAAGCATGGCGACGCCTGCGAAACGCGGCGGGCGCGCCGGGGCATTCCCCGAGCGGGTCCGCCTCGCTGCGATCAGACGCGGCGCACCCGCAGCCTCAACACGCCGGCGAGCAGCGCGAGCGCCGCGAACGCCAGCGGCGCC
>CAZNZH010000988.1:0-2036 GCA_964577445.1 uncultured Myxococcales bacterium | reverse complement strand
CTGGGCCGGACGGATTCGCTCATCGGGACGGCGCTGCGCCTCCTCACTGATAGCGCAGAAAGCGAGCGTGCGCTCCAGACCTCTACCGGCACGCTAGTTCGCGTGCTGGACGTCGTGGAATGGGGAGCAATCAGCAAGGGGGACGCGGACGCGTGGCTATACTTTTACGAGGACTTTCTCGAGGTCTACGACAACCAGCTCCGGAAGCAGACGGGCTCGTACTACACGCCTTCCCCGGTCGTCGAGGCCATGGTTCGGCTGGTCAACGAAACGCTCCGCACCCGCTTTTCGCTCCCGCGCGGTCTCGCATCTCCAAAAGTGACCATCGCGGACCCGGCCGTCGGCAACGGCACCTATATACTCGGTCTGCTGCGGCGCATTGCTGCCGAGGTCGAGCGCGCGGAGGGGCCCGGAGCCGTGCCGGCGGCGATCGACGCCGCGGTCAAGCGACTCATCGCCTTCGAGCTCCAGCTCGGGCCTTTCGCCGTAGCACAGCTCCGCATCGTCGCCGAAATCGCGGAGCTGACCGGCGCACCGCCCAGCCAGCCGCTGCGCATGTTTGTGACGGATACGCTCGGCAACCCGTGGGTCGAACAGGAGAACCTCGGCGCCGTTTACGAGCCCATCGCCGAGTCCCGCCGCCGCGCCAACGCCGTGAAGCGCAATGAGTCGATCACTGTGGTGGTCGGAAACCCGCCGTATAAGGAAAAGGCGAAGGGTCTGGGCGGCTGGATCGAGGCGGGCGGCGAAAACCACCCCGCGCCGTTACGGGACTGGATCCCGCCCACCAGTTGGAAGGTAAGCGCGCACGCGAAGCACCTGCGCAACCTCTACGTCTACTTTTGGCGCTGGGCGACATGGAAGGTGTTCGACTCAGACTCCTCCGCCGACCGCGGCGTGGTCAGCTTCATTACCGTCGCCGGCTTCCTCAATGGCCCCGGCTTCGAACGGATGCGCGACTACCTGCGTCGCAAGGCGGACGAGGTGTGGGTGATCGACTGCTCGCCCGAAGGCCACCAGCCGGAGGTGGCGACCCGCATCTTTGAGGCGGTGCAGCAGCCGGTCTGCATCGTCATGGCGTCCCGTTCTCCGGCGAAGGACTCAGAGACGCCCGCCGTCATCCGGTACCGGGCTCTCAAGAAGGGCCATCGTCGCGAGAAATTCGAGGAGCTTGCCCGTCTTACGCTCGAGAGCCACGGGTGGGAAGAATGCCCTTCGCAATGGCGAGCCCCATTTTTACCTCGGGCGACTGGAGCTTGGGCGGAGTTTCCCGCGCTAGACGACCTGTTCGACTACAGCGGCTCCGGGGTCATGCCTGGTCGGACATGGGTGATCGCGCCTGATCCCGAGTCGCTTCGGCGCCGCTGGGATACGCTCCGACGCGCCCCCGAGGAGCGAAAGGAGGAGCTTTTCCATCCGCACATGAAGGGAAAACAACCGGGCGATCGCCATGTAAGGCGCACGTTTACCCAAGGACTCCCAAGCCAGCCGCACCGAGAAGTCTCCGTTGGAAAGGACCAGGAAGCTGTGTTTCCGCCGATTCGGTACGCGTTTCGGTCTTTCGATCGTCAGTGGATAATCCCCGATTATCGTGTCATCAATCGGCCGAATCCGACCCTCTGGGCTGCGCTCTCCGAGAAGCAGGTTTATCTCACCGCTCCTGAGGACCGCTCGCCGACGAACGGGCCGGCCCTGACCTTCTGCGGGTTGATCCCGGATCTCCATCACTACAACGGCCGCGGAGGCCGCACGTACCCCCTTTGGGCCGACGCCGAAGCCACCATCCCTAACGTCGCGTTTGGCCTCCTTGCCCTCCTCCGCAAGGAACTCGGCGAGCACATCCTCGCCGAGGACGTCTTCGCCTACATCGGGGCGGTCGCCGCGCAGCCGGCGTTCACCGCGCGTTTCCAGCAGGACCTCGTCCGCCCCGGCCTCCGCATCCCGCTTTCCGCCAACCCTGCGCTCTTCAACGACGCCGTTCAGCTCGGCCGTCGTGTGATTTGGCTCCACACCTACGGTGAGCGGTTCTTCGATCC
>CAZNZH010000987.1:1206-2042 GCA_964577445.1 uncultured Myxococcales bacterium | reverse complement strand
CCGGCGACCGAGAGCCTGCGCAGAGCCCTGCCAGAAAACCCTGAGATCTCCTCGGCGCTGGCCGACATCGACGTCGCCAGCGCCGAGGTCGCCGTGGCCCGCTCCCACCGCCTGCCCCAGTTCGCGCTGGGTGCTGACTGGACGCTGGTGAGCGAGGCGCCCATGCCCGGCGTCGCGGACCCCGGGAGAGAGGTGGTCATGCTCACCGCGACGATCAGCGTGCCCCTGTGGAGCCGCTCCTACGCCGCCGAGGCCGACGCGGCCCGGGCGCGTGTCGAGGCCGCGCGGTCTCGCCGAGAGGTGCTGCTCCAGCGCGCCGAGGCCGAGCTGGCGCGCATCGTCGCGAGCCACGCCGGCGCGACGCGGCGAGTCGCGCTCTACGACGGTGAGCTCATCCCGACCGCCATGGCCGCCCTCAACGCGGCCATGGCGGGCTACGAGGCCGGTCGGACCTCGCTGAATTCGGTGGCGGATCTCGAGGAGGCGGCCCTCCGCTACCGGCTCGCGGCCCTCGAAGCGCGGGCCGAGCAGGTCCGCGCGGTGGTCGATCTCGAGCAATTGCTCGGCACGGGGGTGCGATGATGAGGCGGTATCTTTGGATGATCGGGCTGGGCGCGGCGCTGGTCGTGGGCGCGCTGGTGGGGATGTTCATCGCGGCGCCGCCCGGGGAGCCCGAACCCGCGGGCGCGCCGCACGGGGCCGCGGACCACGGGGATCACGGCTCGGCCGCGGCGCCGGTCTACACCTGCTCGATGCACCCGCAGATTCGGTTGCCGGAGCCCGGCGACTGCCCGATCTGCGGCATGGCGCTGGAGCCCATGGTGCCGACCGGGCAC
>CAZNZH010000987.1:0-1196 GCA_964577445.1 uncultured Myxococcales bacterium | reverse complement strand
CGTCGCCAACGACGGGGCGAGCGGCGGCGGGGCGACCTCTCGCATCACGCTGAGCCCAGCCGCCCGTGCGCTGGCGCGGATCGAGACCGTGGTCGCCGAGCGCCGCGCCGCCGACGTCGACCTGCGCCTCACCGGCCGGGTGAGCCTGGACGAGACGCGGGTCGCGACGATCACCGCGTGGCTGGGCGGCCGCATCGAGCGCATGTTCGTCGACGCCACGGGCACGCGGGTCGACAAGGGCGACCACCTCTTCGAGCTCTACAGCCCCGAGCTCTACGTCGCTCAGCAGGAGCTGGTGGAGGCCTCGCGCCTGGCCAGCCGCCTGCAATCCCTCGGCGGCGAGGCGGCCGAGGGTGCTGAGCTCGCCGCCGACGCCGCGAAGCAGAAGCTGCGCCTGTGGGGGCTGCACGACTGGCAGACCCGGCGCGTCGTCAAGGACCGCAAGCCCCGCCGCTCGGTCACCATCTACGCCCCCATCGGCGGCACCGTGACCACGCGCTCCGCCGTGCAGGGCGACTATGTGGAGACGGGCAGCCCCATCTACACCATCGCCGACCTCTCGCAGGTGTGGGTCATCCTCGACGCCCACGAGTCGGATCTCCAGTGGATTCGATACGGCCAGCAGGTCTCCATCGAGGCCGCCGCGTGGCCCGGGCGCGTCATCGAGGGGACGGTGAGCTTCATCGCGCCGACTTTGGACCCGAAGACGCGCACCGTGCCGGTCCGGGTGAGCGTGAAGAACACCGACGAGGCGCTGAAGCCGGGCATGTTCGTGCGCGGTCGGCTCTCGGCACCGGTCCAGGGGCTATCCGGCGGCGGCGTCGTGGGGCTGGCGGGCAAGTGGATCTCGCCGATGCACCCCGAGGTGGTCGCCGACACCCCGGGGCGCTGCGACGTCTGCGGGATGGCGCTGGTGCCGGCTGAGGAGCACTGGCTGGTGGGGCCGCAGCTCCGCGGCGACGCGCCCGGCGAGCTGCCGCTGGTCATCCCGATCACGGCGCCGCTGCGCACCGGGAAGCGCGCGGTGGTCTTCGTGGAGCTGCCCGACGAACCCGAGCCCACCTACGAGCTGCGCGAGGTCCGGCTGGGCGCGCGCGCTGGCGACATGGTGGTGGTCCTCGACGGGCTTCACGAGGGCGAGCGGGTCGTCGCCGAGGGGGCCTTCAAGCTGGACAGCGCGCTGCAGATCCGCGGCG
>CAZNZH010000986.1:0-2042 GCA_964577445.1 uncultured Myxococcales bacterium | reverse complement strand
CGTGGCTCGATCCCGGCGGGATGAGCTTTGAGGCCAACGCCGGCGCGGCGCTGGCCGCGACGGGCTCGGGGCTCTACTCGACCCGCCGGACCAAGAAGGGCGGGCCCGTCAAGACGCTGGAGGAGCTCAAAGAGGCCGTCCACATGGTCGTGCTGCACACCGACCTGACCTCCGACAGCGACAAGTGCTTCCGCGTGCTGGTCAATCGCGGGCTGTCCACTCACTTCATGATCGATTGGGACGGCACGCTCTATCAGGGCCTGGATGTGGTGTACCAAGCGTACCACGCGGGTGAGGCGAACGACGCCAGCGTGGGCGTCGACCTCAACAACATGATGCCCAACCTGGTCCGCGAGCCCGACAGGCCGCCGTACAACCCAGACAGCCCACGCATCGCCGAGATGAACAAGAAGGAGTTCAAGCGGCCGCGCTCAGGCAGGATGCGCATCAACGGCGGCGACGTTCAGTCCTATGGCTACACCGACGCGCAGTACCAAGCGCTCATCGGCTTGCTGAAGGTGCTGACCAAGGTCTTGGATCGCATCCAGCCCTTCCCGCCGCTCGATGAGCGCGGCGAGATCATCCCGAACACGCTGGAGGACGGGCTCGGCTTTGAGGGCTTCCTCGGTCACTGGCATGTGTCGGCCAGCCGCTGGGATCCCGGGCCGGGCTTCGACTGGCAGCGCGTCTATCACGGGCTGGCGCGCGAACATAACGCGTTCCCCATCGAGATCGAGGACGGCAAGAACATCGCGACGTTGCTCGAGCCGGCGAAGGTCGAGGAGTACGCGGAGCAGTACTACAAGAATAACGAGCAAGCCTCGGGCGGTGGGTGGTTTCCCATCGGCATCAACCAGACGTGGCACGGCGGCATCCACCTGCACAAGCGGGCGAACGCCGACGTGAAGATGATGTTCGACGGCGTGCTGGTGGCGGGGCGTTTCGGCAAAAAACCCGCCCGCATGGGCAACAACAACTTCCTGCTCTTCCGCCATGAGGTGCCGATCCCGCGCCGCGGCAAGGACAAGACCACGCCGCTGGTCTTCTACTCCCTCTACATGCACCTGGCGCCGGTGGACGTCAGCGCGGGCGCCCGGGACGCGTTCGAGTGGGTCAAGGCGCTGCGGCGCGTGGACTCGGGGCGGGCCGAAGAGGACGCGGAGGCGCTGGAAGGGGGCGCGGGCGACGAGGAGGAGGCCGACGACCCAGATGAGGAGGGCGCGCCCGACCCGACGGCGGCCAAGGGCAAGAAGCGGGCCGCCGACGAGGACGACGGCGGCATCCTCGGCGTGGAGGAAGACGACGACAGCGAGTACGAGAAGAAGCCGTATCTCGAGGCGGGGGCGGTCGGGCAGCTCGTCGGGGCCTTCACGGAGGGGAAGATCGCGAAGGTCCCCTGGAAGGAGCGCCCCATCAAGGTCTCCTCGGGCGAGGTCATCGCGCGGGTCGGGAAGTTCGGGCCGCCCGACGACTGGTCGGATCTCATCCACGTCGAGATCTTCGCGGCGAAGGGCTGGGACGAGGCCATCGACATGAGCGTCCACGGGCGCTACTTCGTGGAGATCGAGGCGGATCTCGATGGGGACCTCTTCTGCGACAACCACGCGGGTGTTCACCGACTCGATATCCTCGAACTCCAGGGTCGCCGCGACGCACGCGTCGTTTTCCTTCAGCTCGCCCTTCTTGCGCAGCTTCTCCTCCTTCGCGAGCTGCGCCTTGATCTGGCGCAGCGTCATGCCCTTGCTGAGCACCTGGATGCGCTGTGAGGCGTGAAAGGTCAGCCACTGCAGGAAATGGATGGGGTGGAAGTGAAAGACCACGCCGTCCCACGCCTCGACGGGCAGCCCGACGTGCTCGGCCACGTCGCGGCTGAGCCAGATGAAGGGCAGCACGTCCGTCAGCGCGGTACGGAAGATGCCGGCTTGCTTGAGCGCGGCCTTGAAGTCGTCGATCTGGTCGTCCCAGCCCTCCGCCTTCGACAGCGCGCGCACCCAGTCGACCTGATCGCTCCACTCGCTGACGTGCCGGCTGATCACCGTGCG
>CAZNZH010000985.1:0-2045 GCA_964577445.1 uncultured Myxococcales bacterium | reverse complement strand
CAGGCGAGCCAGGCGTCGCTGGCCGGCGGCGGCTCCACCGGGGTCACCTCGCCGGTCACCGGACAGTCGGCGGCGAACGTCGACTACAAGATCGGCCTGCTCTACGCGCTCAACATCGGCGCGACGGCGCGCCTGGGCGTGATGCTCAACATCTTGGGCGATGACGGCGACGTGGAGCAGCCGACGGGCGCGCGCGTGGACCAGGGCGCGCTGCTCATCGACCTGGCGGCCGGGTTCGGCCTGGACTTCGCCGCGGGCGAGCTCGACATGTCCGTCGGTTTCGAGATCGGGGCCTTCGGCGACGAGCGCGATGGCCTCAACCAACGCAGCGGCGTCCCGGACGTGCTGGTCGAGAACTTCGCCGTGGACCGTCACTTCGGCTTCCGCCTCGAGGCGCGCGGTAACTTCGAGTTCTACCAGCAGTCCCACATCGTCCCGTTTCTGCGCATGCACGTCGGCAGCCAGCAGGTCTCAAACAAAAACCTCCCGCTCGGCACGGTGCAGACGGGCTCGTGGAAGGCCTTCGACCTGACCATCGGCTCCGATCTCGTCTTCGAGCCCTTCGAAAACGTCTTCGTCGCCCCGGGCCTCGGCCTCCGCTTCGCCCAGCAGACCCTCGAGGGTTCGGCCGGGGCGGCCGGCGCGCGCCAGAACTCGGTGGACCGCGATCTGGACCGCAAGATCTCGGTGCCCTTTTACAGCATCGGCGTCGACGTGAAGCTCCTGAGCTGGCTCGACTTCCGCTTCGGCGCCTGGCAGTCCGTGGACTTCAACCGCGCGTCGGTCACCCAAAACGGCACCACCACCGAGCGCCGCAGCTCCGACGTCATCACCGAGATCAAGACCGGCGTCGGCATCAACGTGCCGGTGGCCGAGTCGACGCTCTCCCTCGACATCGACATCAACCCGCTCTACTGGGTCAACGGCCCCAACTTCCTCACGGGCGCCGGCAACGACACGGACGGCTTCGGCGTCAGCGGCGCGATCAAGTACGACTGGTAGGCCACGGCTCGGTGGCCGGTCCACCGCGTGAGCTCACCCTCCGAAGGGCCCGCAGACCTCGCGCCGGCGGGCCCTTCGCCCCTGAGCCAAGGGAGGTGCAGGTCCGCGCGCTGGTTTGACTCGGAGCGGTGCGCGCGCGATCATCGACGCTCCAAATCCCCCCGCGGCGTATCGGCTCGAGAGGCCTCGCGCCGCCCCGGTCGCGCCCCGGGGCTCGACGTGTCAGGAAACCTCATGCCGACGCCGCGCCCGCAGCGCCCCGCACGCCTCCCGCGCCTTCCCGCTCCCGGTGTCTTTTTCGCAGTCGGTATCACGCTGTTCGGCGGACTGCTCGGGGGCTGCCCGGACGACAAGACGCCCGCCGATGCCAGCGGGGAGGTCGGCGACGCCTCCGACGCCTCCGACGCCGTGGACGGCAGCGTGGATGTCGAGCTGGGCCCTGGCCAGATCTGCGTGCCCGGGGCGGCCAAGAGCTGCATCATCGAGGGCGGCAAGCAGGCCCTGGTGTGCAACGCCTCGGGCACCAGCTACGTCGAGGGGATCTGCAAGGGGCCGGACGGGCGCGACAGCCAGTGCGTCCAGGACCGCTGCACGGTCTGCTTTCCGGGGACGAAGCGCTGTAACGGCGAAGAGGAGGTGCAGACCTGCGCCGATGACGGCTCGGCGTGGGAGACGACCAACTTCTGTAACGGCGGCACCACCGGCCAGGTCTGCGCGCTGGAGCTGACCGGCGCGCCGTGCGAGAGCCTGTGCTCGGTCAACATCAAGTTCAACAGCTACATCGGCTGCGACTACTGGGGCGTCGACCTCGACAACGCCTTCGTCCCCGGCGGCAACGAGCAGGGCTTCTACGACGCGGCGGGCGCTCAGTACGCCATCGTGGTCGCCAACCCCCCGGCCTCGCCGCTGCCAGCCATCGTCGAGGTCTGGGTGCGCGAGGGCGGCGTCGAGCAGAAGGTGCCCTACCTGCTCGAGCCCTCGTCGATCCCCGGCGAGGCCCCGACCCAGGTGCCGGTGCCGACCGAGCCGCTCTTGCCCGGCCA
>CAZNZH010000984.1:0-2050 GCA_964577445.1 uncultured Myxococcales bacterium | reverse complement strand
CGCGTCCCGTCGCTCACCACCACCGAGTCGGCGTGATGCTGAGCCAAGGCGGCCCGCAGGTTGGCGACCAGCAGCCCGCGGAAGCGGCGCCGGGTCCGCGGGCTCTTGGTGTGGAGCTCGCCCGCGAGGTGCACGATCAGGTGCTCGGTGTAGGCGAGGGAGGCGCGCGTCCCGGGTGGGTTCGGCGCTCCAACCGCTTGATTTTCGGGCGTGTGGTGCATGGGCCGGCGTCGACGGGTGGGGGCGCGGGAGGGCGCGGCGGACCCTAGCACCGCGTCTCGTGGGATGCACAGGACGGAATCGGTCCCCCACCGCGCCCGAGATCCCACTTCGAGAGGCCGCCGCGGGAGCGCCGCGCTTGCGCGGGCCGGCTTTGGCGAGTTAGACCCGCGGGCGTTATTGTTGAGGGAGGTGAGGGTGTGACGCGGCCGCTCTTTTCGAAGGTGCTCATCGCCAATCGCGGCGAGATCGCCTGCCGGGTCATCCGGGCGTGCCGGGCGCGCGGCATCGGCACGGTGGCCGTCTACTCCGAGGCGGATCGCGGCGCGCTGCACGTGCGGATGGCCGACGAGGCGTGGTGGATCGGGCCGGCACCTTCACGCGACAGCTACCTTCGCGGCGACACGATCCTGGCCGTGGCGAAGCGGACCGGCGCCGAGGCGATCCATCCCGGATACGGTTTTCTTAGTGAAAACGCGAACTTTCGTCGGGAGTGCGAGGCGGCGGGCGTCGTCTTCATCGGTCCGTCGGCCCGTGCGATGGAGCTGATGGGCGAAAAGACCCTGGCCCGCCAGACCATGATCGCCGCGGGCGTGCCGGTGGTCCCGGGCACGGCCAAGCCCATCGACGACCTGGTGGAGCTGGCGCGGGTCAGCGCGGAGATCGGCTTCCCGGTGATGCTCAAGGCGTCCGCGGGCGGCGGCGGAAAGGGGATGCGGGTCGTGTCGGACCCGGCGCAGCTCAACGAGGCGTTTGAGGGCGCCCAGCGCGAGGCGCGTTCGGCCTTCGGCAGCGACGCCGTCTACGTCGAGAGGTCCATCACCGGCCCGCGCCACATCGAGGTCCAGGTCGTCGCCGACTGCCACGGCCAGGTCGTCTACGTCGGTGACCGCGAGTGCTCCGTTCAGCGTCGCCACCAGAAGGTGGTGGAGGAATCACCCGCCCCCCACCTGAGCGACGAGACTCGCCGCCAGATGGGCGCGATGGCCGTTCAGGCCGCGCGCGCGGTGGGCTACGAGGGCGCCGGCACCATCGAGTGCCTCGTCGATCAGGCCGAGAACTTCTACTTCCTCGAGATGAACACGCGCCTTCAGGTCGAGCACTGCGCGACGGAGGAGGCCTTCGGCGTCGACCTCGTGGACGCCCAACTCCTGGTCGCCGCCGGTCACCCGCTGCCCTTTTCCCAGGGCGAGCTGGTCGCCCGCCGCCACGCGATCGAAGTGCGCCTATATGCCGAAGATCCTTACGAAAACGACCGGCCCTCGCCCGGCGTGCTGACCGCCTACCGCGCCCCGCAGGGCCCTGGTGTGCGCGTGGACGACGGGGTCGAGGCCGGCAGTGAGGTGTCGAGTCTCTACGATCCGATGCTGGCCAAGCTCATCGTCTCGGCGAGGACGCGCGACGCCGCGATCGAGCGCTGCCTGGCGGCCCTGCGCGAGTACGTGGTCGAGGGCATCCACACCAACCTGCCCCAGCTCCGCCACATCCTCGAGAGCGCGCCCTTCCGCGCGGGCCGCTACACCACGGGGCTGCTGACCGAGATCCCGCGCGTGGCGCCGCCCGCGGTGGACGACGAGACCGAGGATCTGGCGCGGGTGCTGGCGGCGCTGGGGGCGATGGCGCAGGCGCCGGCGCGGGTGGAGTCGGGCTCTGTGGCTGAGTGGTCGCCGTGGGCTCTGGACGGGCTCCGGCGGCAGCTCGGCGGGGGGCTGTAGTGGGCGCGCGTTTCGTCACCTGGGTCGGCGGCAGAGAGGCCACCGTCGAGATCGTGTCCAAAGACGCAGCCGGCGTCGTCGCCCGCGTGGAGCGCGAGGGCGAGCCGGCGCGCGAG
>CAZNZH010000983.1:0-2051 GCA_964577445.1 uncultured Myxococcales bacterium | reverse complement strand
GACGGCTGCCCCGACCCGGACAACGACCAGGACGGCATCCTCGACGTGGACGACAAGTGCCCCGACGCCGCCGAGGACCGAGACGGCTTCGAGGACGACGACGGCTGCCCCGACCCCGACAACGACGGCGACGGCGTGCTGGACGTGGACGATCTCTGCCCCACGCAGCCCGAGAACATCGACGGCATCGACGACGAGGACGGGTGCCCGGAGTCGGCCGGCCAGAAGGTCAAGGTGTCCGCCAAGCAGATCCTGATCCTGGAGATGGTGTACTTCGACACCGCGAAGGCGACGATCAAGAAGCGCAGCTTCGCCCTCCTCAACGAGGTCGCGACCGTGCTGAAGGCCAACCCGCAGCTCACGGTGGTGCGCGTGGAGGGGCACACCGACGCGCGCGGCGACGACGCTTACAACATGCAGTTGTCCAAGGATCGGGCCGACGCCGTGAAGGCGTTCCTGGTGGCAGCGGGCGTTGAGGCTGGGCGTTTGGTCGCGCAGGGCTTTGGGGAGAGCCGCCCGGTCGCTCCGAATAGCGGCGCCACCGGGCGCGCCAAGAACCGCCGCGTCGAGTTTCACATCCTCGAGATCAACGGGAAGCCGGTCGAAGACGCCCGCTAGGCGATCGGCTGGCCGGGTGCGGCGGCGCGCCAAAGCCCGGCGCGCTCCGCCGAGCGGGGCCGCGCGGTCTCAACCCGGGACCCTGTTCCAATACGGGACACACTCGCGGTCGACTGTAACGAATCGGCACACATCCCGGTCGTGTCACGCGACGAGGCGACGCGCTCTGACGGCGCCAGGCCGCGGCGAGTCATCGGGGTTTTTTCGCCAACGGACGCGATCTCGGGCCTGATACGGGCTTGGCACCGCCACCGCCGTGGGCTTGGCACCGCCATTGCATAAGCCGGCCGCGTGCGATGTCCCCGGCACGACGGGGACGCCGCGCGACCGCCATCACCTCCCGAGGACCTCCATGAAGCTGAGAACCATCGCGCTCGGAGCGCTGCTATCGCTGCTCGCCGGCCCCGCCTTCGCGGCGAACGAGTATGTGCCGCCGGCCGAGGAAGTGAAGAAGGCCAACCCCAAGGCGGAAGACGGCTGGCACTATCACCTGTCGCTGGGTGCCAACCTCGCGTTCGGAGCCAACGACAAGGTGGTCGGCCAGCTCAACGGCTCGAGCTGGACGCTGGGGCTCAACCTGAAGAGCGGCATCAGCCTGCTCAAGAAGAAGCACGACTGGCGCAACACGCTGTCGCTCGTGGAGAACGTCACGCGCTCGCCCGCCATCCCCCAGTGGATCAAGAGCGCGGACACGCTGGACTTCCAGAGCCTGTATTACTTCCACGCGCTGGACTGGTTTGGTCCCTTCGCGCGCTTCAGCCTCACCGCGCCGCTCTTCAAGGGCAAGGACGTGCGCGCCGTGGCGGTCGACTACACCGAGGGCGGCGCGACGGTCGCCACGGGCGTCACCAGGCTGAAGCTCACGGACCCACTTCAGGTCATGACCCTCAAGCAGTCGGTCGGCGCCTTCGCCCAGCCGCTGCGTAAGCCCGCCATCACCATCGACACCCGCGCCGGCTTTGGCGTGCACGAGGTCTTCGCGGAGGGCGCGCGCATCGTGACCGACGACGCGGCCACCCCGGCCATCGAGCTGACCCGGCTCGAGGATTACGTCCAGGCCGGTATCGAGATAGGCGTCGACGTGGGCGGCGTGCTGTCGGAGGGCAAGGTCAACTACGGCGTGGGCGGCGAGGTCATGGTCCCACTCATCAACACCGACCCGGCCAACCGCGGCGCTGGCGAGCTGACCAACATCAGCGCCCACGCGCGCCTCTCCTTCAAGCTGGTCGAGTGGGCGAGCTTGGACGTCGAGGCGAAGGCCTTCCGCCAGCCCCAGATCACCCAAGACTGGCAGAAGTCGGTCGCGATGCTGCTGACCTTCGGCTACACGCTCTTCGATAAGTAGCCCGTGCGGGTGCTCGTCGCGCCCGCCCCCCCGCGGGCCGGGGGGGGCGGGCCCCCGGGGGGGGGGGCGCGCGGGGCGTCGTCTCGGC
>CAZNZH010000982.1:0-2056 GCA_964577445.1 uncultured Myxococcales bacterium | reverse complement strand
ACATCGCTGTGCCTGAAGGTGTCCTTCTCCCACGTGGCGAGGAACGATTGATCTCCGTCGGCGGCGACCACCATCGGTGGGTTGCCAGGGCGGTCGTGCTGGGCTGTCCGGCTGTTGAAGAACGAAACGCGCGACACCGTGTTGGGGAGCCATGCGTGCACGGTGAGGAGTTGGTCAAGACCCACGTCGCAGGCGTCGGAGCGAAGTCGAATGCTCGATGCTGCGGCTTGGGAAGCTGCTGCACCCATCAATCGGCCGGCCAAGCAGACGCCGGAGTCAGATCGTTGCAGGTTTGAATCGAGAGGGGCATCGACCTCGTCGACTAACTGCGTGTAGATGGCTCGATACGGAACTTCGTCGCCGTCGACAACTTGGGCGGGCGGCTCACCGTCGAACGTCCAGGACGTCGCTCGCTCGGGGAGAATCGCCATGTGCAACGGCGGTTTGTGACTCGACACCTTGCCGGTGTTCTGCCGAACCCATACCCTGCCGTCTGCGTCGATCTTGTCGAAAACGAATCGACCTTTGTGGACGTCGTGACGCAAGACGACATCCGTGGCGCCCTTCCGCGCCAACTGCCGAATCCGCTCCAAATGCGAATGCATGTCGTCCGCGTTCGGTTGAGACAACCGCCAGCGGAGGGCTCCCAAGGCGACCAGCGCGGCGCCTGGCGAATCGCACGGCATGGAGACGAGCGCGAGCCGGCGCTTGTCGCCACCACGTCGGGCGACCTCGAAGCCGAGACGAATGAGGAACGCTGCCCATGCTGGAAGGGCGCGCCATGGACCTCCGCTGTCGGAAAACAGCATCAGTCGAGTCCCCGGGCCGTGGGCCATTCGTTTCGTTCGGTCGTGCGCCTGGTCATCCGAGAGCGTCGTCTCCTACAAGAGATCCCGACCTGTTCGGGTTTCGCCACCCCTACGCTTGGAACCTGAGCAGGAGAAGTTTAGCGGACATCCCGCCGCGTCACGCGAGCTCTGCCCGTCGTGGCTACGATAGGTAGCCCCAAGCCCTATCGCTCAGCTTTCGGGACGCAGATTGCCTCAGCAGTCTGACAGCTCGGGTCATACGCTAGGGCTTCGCCTGCCGCGGCGCGGCACTGACGAAGTACAGGACCGGGTCATCATGCCTGCCAAGAGACGCTATTCAGCGTCTAAATAGCGTCTCCTTGTGCTATCGTTGGCGTCCGCATGGCTGGTCGAGGTAGGCCGATGAACGGAGACGACGGCGTTCGATGCGACATCCGTCCGTCGTCGGAGCAGGCCGCCTACCTTGACGACCTCGTGCGAATCGGCCTGTATGGCCGAACACGGACCGAAGTCGCCCGCTACCTCGTCGTTCAAGGGCTAGAGCGGCTGGTGCAGGCAGGGATCTTGAAGCTGCGGTCGGATGCCCGACCGTCCGAAGAGTGAGGCTGAAGGGCGAGCCCCGTGTAGTGGGGAGGATAGTAACGACTTTCCCGGCGGTGAGACTGCCGGCTGGATATACCGCCATGGCCACGTCTGCCCAGATCAAGGCGCTGATCCGAAGCTTCTCGGACGGTGACGACGAGCGATTCTTCGCCGTCGCCATGCAGATGGCGGCCCAGGCGGCTCGGCAGGGTCACACCAAGCTCGCCCAGGAATTGCGCAACCTCGTCGACGAGGCCAAAGGACGCGCCAAGGACGGCCCGACCGGCCTACGCACCCGACCAGTGCCGCTCGTTCAACCTCGAGGTGAGCTGGCCGGCCTCTTGTCTGCGGCGTACCCTCAGGCCCGACTCTCCGAGATGGCGCTTGACGACGCCGTTCGGTCACGGCTGAAGCGGATTCTGCTCGAACAGCGGCACCGGGGGCGCATTCAGGAGCACGGCCTCACCCCGATTCGGAAGCTGCTGTTGGTCGGCCCTCCGGGCACCGGGAAGACTATGACGGCCGCGGTCCTTGCGGGCGAACTCGGCCTCCCACTGTTCACGATTCAGCTTCACGGCCTGATTACGAAGTACTTAGGCGAGACTGCAGCAAAGCTCCGGTTGATCTTCGATGCGATCCAGGAGGTGCGGGGCGTCTACCTGTTC
>CAZNZH010000981.1:0-2061 GCA_964577445.1 uncultured Myxococcales bacterium | reverse complement strand
CTGCGCATCGATAAGTAGCCAGCCCTTGTGGCAAGCGCCGCGCCGGATTCGCAGCGCGCGACGCGCCTTGTGCCCGGGTTTGCGCACGCGAGCGGTCAGAAGGCGAAGCGGCCACAGATCGACGGGGCGCAAGTGCCTGAATCATAGGGCGATTTACAACTCAGGCCGCCCTCGCAATCGTCGAGGAAGCAGGCGTCGCCTTCGCCGGGCTGGGCGACGCAGCGAAACCTCAGCGCTTCGTCCGGCACGCACGAGCCCGCCGGGCCGCACTCGTTGCCGTTGGCGCACGCGGCCTCGAGGCCATAAAACGCGCGGCACTTGTTGGTGTTGAAGTCGCAGAAGAGCCCGTCTTGGCAGGTGTCGTCGAGCTGGCAGGGCCCGCCTACGCCGACCCGGGGCGCGCAGATGGACTCGGGGCCGGCGACCTTGCAGCCGAGGCCGTCAGCGCAGCGGATCGCTCCGACCGCGCAGCCTTGGCCGTCGGTGGGCGGCGGGCCGCAGGTCCCGTTGGCGCAGGCGAGGCCCGCGGCGCAGACGAAGGGCCCGCCCTCGCCCAGCGCGCAGCCCTCGCCTGACCTGGGCAGCGGCCGGCACAGCCCCTCGTCGGCGTTTGAGCCGGGCCCGCCCTTGCCCGAGAAGGCGCAGGCGAGCCCCACCGCGCACGCGACGCCGTTGCCGCAGGGCTGATCGAGGCCCGGCGCGGGCTGGCAGACGCTCGCGTCGCAGAAGCTCCCAGCGCCGCACTCGGCGTCGCCGCTGCAGCCAGCCGCGGCGCTCGGCGCCCGACACACGCGTCGCGCCGAGGCCAGGCACTGCGTGTCCCCGCCGCAGCCGGCCGGATCCGCGCAGCTCTTCCCGCGGTCGGAGAGGTCCAGCGCCGCGCACTTGCCTTGGGCGCAGACCAAGCTGGACGCGCAGTCGCCGGGGACCTCGCAGGTGGCGCCGGCGCCGCCGGGCACCGCGCACCGCCCATCGCGCGAGCAGCGCAACCCCGCGGCGCAGAGCTCATCGGCGCAAGCCTGCCCGGCGCCCGGAAAGCCCGGAGCGCCCGCCGGCGCCACCAGCGGGCACCGAACGAAGAAGGTCTCATCGGGCGCCACGCAAGCCGCGAGCGCCTCGTCCAGCGCCGCCGCGCACCCGGCCGGCGGCTCGCCTGCCGGCACCAACAGGCCCCGCTCCACGGCAGGCGCGAATCGCAGCAGCTCCGCCGTGCAGCCCGCCGCCGCACGCCCCTCACAATCCCGAGGCGCCGCCTCATCAAATCCCGGCACCTCGTCACACCCGCACGCCGTCGCGGCCGCGCAATACCGCGCCGCCAAGACGGGGCACCAGCTCTCCGCCAGCCGCGACAACGCCGACCTCGCGTCCCCGGTCTCGCCGGCCAGATCGCCCGCCGCGTCAGCCCCCGAGTCCACGCCCGCGTCCCGGCCCGGGCCGGACCGCCCACCGCCGCAAGCACCGCCAAACCCAGCCGCCATCAGCCCGACCGCGACAGCCACCCACCACAATCGAGACAAACCTCACCTCCACTCGCCTGGCCGACGTCCCAAGTTGATACCAATGGGTGAGGCGCCGGCACACCTCCGCTCCCGCGCCTGCGCTGGCCGCCCCTGTCAGCGGCCGTCATAGGCCGCGTACAGCTCGCGCGGCCAGTAGCGCACCGGCTGGACGCCGTCCGCCTCGACGAGCGCGGTCCGGATGCGCTCGTATTCATAACAGTTCAGCTCGTATTGATTGCCCCACGGGTCGGCGATGTTGAAGGCCCAGCACATATCGAGGTCGACGACGTCGCCGATCTCGAGCGGCCTGCCCGACGGCCCGTCGACCGCGCCCGGCAGCGAGCGGGCGAACGCGATGAAGTCGTCCGCGCCGAGGCTGAACGCGACCCCGGTCCGCTGCGGGATCATCGGGTGCCCATCGGTCGCCTCAAAGAGTGCGAGCATCGTCCGCCCACCGTCGGCCGAGATCTGCAGCGGCCCGCCCTCAACGCCCCGCGCCGAAAAGCAGACTCAGCGCCTGCCCGTCGATGGTCAGCCGTATTTCAGCCATGGCTCACCGCTC